>NZ_APGP01000032.1:0-57163 GCF_000404025.1 Caldicellulosiruptor sp. F32 | reverse complement strand
ACCAACTTGTGGAATTGCATTAGAGGTATCGCTATTGTTCAGGCTTACATTATTATCTTGCTTTTCTTCAATCTCATACTTCGTAAAATCAGTAGTTGCAATTGTATAAATTGAAAAACCAATTATAAAAAGACAAACAACTACAATTATATAAAATCCTTTAGTGTCAAAAAAGTTTATCAATCTTTCTTTCCAATCCTTTTTATTCATCTTGACTTTGCACCTCCTTCCATATAAATATTCTTGCCAGCTATTTCTCAAACTATACATAAATAACAGCTTAAGTATCCATATTTTTTCTTTGAATATTAGAAGAGGATTTGATATGATTTATTTAAAAATCAGTTATGTCAACTTAGAATGAGGTGCAAATAATGGAAAGGCGAAATACAAAGAAAAGACTATTTGGAAAGATTTCATCTGTTTCAAAGAAGATTTTGTTAATCATAGGAACAATTTCTATCATAATGTTTTTGTTTGGTATAAAATTTTATTTTCTATCTTTGCACTATGTGTCTGATAAGATTGATTTAAAAACTTTGTCACAGGGACTTTTGCAAAATTCGCTTTACATATTCATAGAAGGGTTGGCAGCTGCAATCATAATTGACTACTTGGCAAAGACAAAAAATTAAAGGGCAAAGCTATTTTGAAATTCAGCCTTGCCCTCCTTTTATTCATCATAATATTTATTACTAAAACTACAGTTTTTTGTATACAAAGTTAACGTCCTCTGCTGGAATTGTAAAAGTGGCATAACCCCCAACCCATTTAATCTCCACATGTATGTCTTTCACAAATAAACTTTTGAGTTTATTACTATCAGTTGTAATCTTAGGAATAAATGTGGCTAACCCGACATCTATCCCTCTATTCTTGATGCCATCTAATACATAATTTGGGATTGTATTAAAATCGTATCCAAATTCAAGGTTTTGCCTCCAAGGAGGAAAATATTTTTTTAAACTTTTGTCCAATGTGCCTTTGACTATTATTCCTTTATACGAGCAAGGAATTTTAGTTGGAACAATTTTGACACTTATTATGAATCTTAAATAATCTTTGCTTTCTTTAACTTCTTGAATTATAACCTCAGCTTCTGTTTTAAAAATTGATGGATTATACTTTCTGTAGCCTAATAACTTAGATTTCTCAATGGATTTATCTTTTTGTATATTTCTTTCTACAATGTTTAAAATCCCCATTCCTATCAATATAACCACCGCTATACCCAGCGCGAATATTGAAATAAACCTTTTTTTTGACAATTCTATCACCTACAAAAACTTTTATAAAATAGCATTATCAATGAGTCCACGCAAGAACCAAAGCTGGTTTTGACCATAAATAACGAAGATAAGCTTCTTGATACATTATACTGTCTTGCCAATAGTAACTACTGTAAACTTCTGAAGCAATAGGGCCATATCCATTTGCTGGAATAAAATCATATGACTTTGTACGCGTAAATCCGTTTTTATCTGTAAATGAAACTAAAGCATGTCTATAGGTTTCCTTACGTTCAACATCTACCTTCGTAATCCACTCTTTTTTGCTACTGTAATAAACCTGGGCAATTTTACTATAGTATGAGTAAGAATGATATAATGCTGCTTTTCCATATCCTGTTACTGCAATATCCTGCGGCATAAGATTAAACGCAATAGATGCAACTTCGTATATCAAACTCGCTACTTTGACATAATAATTTGCTTCAGCTATGCTCAATAACTCTTCAGCAATCGTTGAAAAAATGCCGTCTTTTTCTTCATCTTTATAGAGAATACCACTTGACCATCGAGGAGTATACGTAATGTTTATTGAACCTTCACCAGGATCTGTATAATTTGGTGTTATTATTAATTTATTGCTCAAAATGTTATTTTTTAGAATTGAATTAAAATAAGGATTTTTCTCATAAACTGCTTTTGTAACTGTATCATTTTCCCGTATTTTTGACTTATCAAATGTTGCATAATTTAAAATTTCATTTTTACTTATCGTCGGGTTCCCTAAAATTGTTTGTTCTTTAAAAATTCCAGCGATATATAATATTAACATAAAAACTCCTATAAACCTATACATTCTTTTCATATCACTTAAAACCTCCTTTCAGCTATTGTAGTTTGATTTTAACTAAACAGCTGGTAACATTTTTTCTTGCTAACTTAAAGTTAAATTTACTTTTTATCAACATTGATTGAATAAAACTTATGACATAATTGAATCACCCCTTTATTACCATGTAATGTTATTTTAATAATAAAAAAAATCAATGTATAAATTAACCAAAAATAATTAAATTTTGAATTATCAATTTGTCTTATTGAACAAAAACCTTTTTATTTTGCTGGCTATACTTTTAATAAATATAAAATAACCCTCAGTGTCAATTTCATAGTTTGGCATCACATTTTTGGTAATGACTATTATACCAAGGTTTCTTATCCCATTTTCATAATCCTGATAGTAAAGCTCTTTAATTTTTCCTCTTTTATCCTTTACCTTCACCCACATATAAATCTGTGCATCTGAAAATATCCTCTCAAGTTCGTTTTCTGATTGAATTAAAATACCATTTATTGAAATCAATGTGTCACCTGGTCTAATTCCCATCTTTTCAGCAACGCTATTTTCTTCAACATACAACACCTTGATTGTATTCTCCTCTACCTCAAATATTGATTTTCCCTCTTTTTGCTTTTTTTGCTGAAAAAGTATTATGCTCTCATGAGCAATAGGTGCAAATAAAGCTGCAATCCATTTAAAAGCATAGATTCTATATGAAAGTGCACTTAAAACAAAAAGTACAATGCTAAATATACTTAAGGTAAAAGCACTCTTTTTGCTAATCACATGTGGCTCATCAGAAACAGCCAAATCGCCATAACCAAGTGCTGCTACAATAGGTGTCAAAAGAAGCAAAGTAGTAGGAGTTACCTGTTGGGGTTTGAACAAAGGCCACCATGAAGGTTCAAACAAATTAATTTTTACTGTAGGTGCAGATACCTGAAAGTTAAGCGCAATAATAACCATCGGAATACCCCAAAACCTTTGCATCAGGTAAGCGCCTGTAATCGAATGGTTATCTAAATACCCGGTAGATTCGTCCTTTTTTCTTCGTTTTATTACAACAGGTATTGCTCCTCTGAAACCGTCTAAAAATATTAAAAGACTCTCAACAAAATGCAAAATTGCAACAATTAATAGTATCCCAGAAATATCTACAGCTGGTTTTTTAAATATCAAAGATACTATTGAAATAATTCCTGCTGAATATGAAAAACAAAGATACCTTGGATTTATAAGAGCAAGAATCAATGCAATATACCAAAGATAAAGAAAGCTATCTACATCAACCACTATTCCAAAAAATAGAATAATTAAGCTCACTATATACCCACCTACAAGCCCTGCAATAGACGACTCAATCACTTTGTAAATTAATGTCCTTCGATTATAGCCCAACACATTTTGCTCAAATTCTTGCTCTCTTTTGTATAAAAACGCTATTAAAATAATTATTACCCAGAAATTCCAACTAAAAAGAAGGCTAAATATGTTAAGCCCTGTTAGCTCAAATATCTGCCAGAAAAACTTAAACATAAACTGCACCTCAAATCTTCTCAAATGCTACTTTTTAGAATTTCAATTGCCTTTTTAAGCTGCAAGTCCTTATTCAGTGGCACGTTCATTTTGTCCTGATACTCTTTTGGCTGTAAAACCTGAATGTCAGGTTTTATCCCTTTCTTGTTGATATACGCACCGCTTGGAAGCAAGTATTGACTAACTGTTATCTTTATTGCTGACCCATCACCAAGTTCAAATACCTGTTGAACTACACCTTTTCCAAAAGTCTTCTCACCTACAATTTTAGCTCTTTTTTGGTCCTTTAAACATCCGGCTAAAATCTCTGAAGCAGAGGCTGAATATCTATTTGTCAAGACAACAAGAGGTGTTACAGTGTCTCCATTTTTATACGATTTAAAATACTGCTTGTTATTATATCTATCCTTAAGATAGACTATAAGCTGTCCTTTTTTGAGAAAGTTGCTTGCAACATCAACAACAGACTCTAAAAGTCCACCAGGGTTAAATCTAAGGTCAATAATAAGAGCTCTGCACCCGCTACTTTTGAGTTTATCATACGCGGCCATAAAATCTTGTGGAGTGTTCTCGTCAAAGTTTGTTATCTTTATATACCCTATGGTATTATCAAAGATTTTGCTACTCACTGTCTTTATCTTTATTTCGTCTCTAACTATCTTAAAATCTATTGGTTTTGAACTGCCATCGCGAAGAACTGTAACAGTAACAGGTGTGCCTTTGGGTCCTCTCATAAGACTAGCTGCTTTGTCAATATCCTTTGCAGTTAGACTAATGCCATTTACCTTTATAATCTTATCACCCGGTTTTATACCTGCCATATATGCAGGCGAGCCCTCAAAAGAGGTTACAACTTCTATATAATGCTCACCTGGCTCTATTTTAATACCAATTCCAAAGTATGTTCCTTTGCTCTGAATCACAAACTCGTTAAATTCTTTTTTTGTAAAGTATTCGGTGTAAGGGTCATTCACACTTGCAGCAATCCCATCAATTGCACCATCTATTAATTTTTGGTCGCTAATATCCTTTGGTTCATAATAGTACTTTTTCAAAAGCCAGATAACCTTAGAGAGCTTGGGATTTGTTACCAAATTATTGGTATAAAGTGGACTTCCAAAGTAAAGATATGTTGTGAAAATGTATGTTGCCACTGCAGTTATCAAAATTATTGCTATAGTATTGAGTCTTTTCTTCATGTTTTCTTCAGCCCCTTATTTCAGATAATTCAATGGGTCGACAACATCGCCGTTGATTCTCACTTCAAAATGAAGGTGTGGACCTGTCGAATATCCGGTTGAACCAACATTACCTATGCATTCGCCTTTCTTCACCTTTTGCCCAACAGAGACATTTATTGAAGAAAGATGAGCATAAAGCGTACTAATACCACTTCCATTGTCTAAAATAATGGTTTTCCCATATCCAGAAACCCATCCAGCTAAGATCACATCACCATCAGCTGCTGCTAAAACCCTTGTACCATAAGGTGCAGCAATGTCAATCCCTGTATGCATCTTGTTCTTTTTCAAAATAGGATGAAATCTCATTCCAAAATATGATGATATATCATAGTAACCCTCAAGTGGCCATAAAAGCTTTCCACCTGAATATATTCGCTTTGTCTTTTGTCTTGCCAAAATCTCTTTTATCTTTTTGGAAAGTTCATTCGAAACTCTTTCCAGTTCATCAAGCATATTTTCTAACTTGTCCTGCTCTTTTTCTAAGTCAGACAAAAACTTTTTCTTTTCTTGTTGCTCAACAATGAGCGAATTTTGATATTTTTCAAGCTCTGCTTTTTTGTTGTTTAAATCTTGCCTTAGTAAAACTAATTCTGTCTTTTTCTTTTTTATATTCTCAATAGATTTTGCATACTCATTTAGTATTTGCTTATCATATTCAATTATATCGTTAAAAAGATACATCCTTGTAAAAAAGTCAGACAAATTTTTCGAGTCAAGCAAAATCTCTATGTACGAAACTGAAACATTGTTCATCTCATATATTGCTCTAATTCTGTCTTTGAACTTCTGGTAATATGCCTCCTTTTTTGCCTGCTCATGTTGAAGTTGCTCTTGGGTATCTTTAATCCTGTTCTCAACAATAAGAATATTGTTTTTTAACAAATCAATTTGGCTTTTTGTTTTGTCAATCTCCCTGTCAATATCATCTATCTGATCTAAAACCTGTTGCTGTTTATTTTTTATTTCAGTAATCTTTTGCTGAGTCTTCTTTTTGTTTTTCTCAACAGATTTGAGTTTGTTCTGATAATCTTTCAGTGTATCAGATATAGCACTTTCAAAAAACAAAACAAAAACCAAAAATAAAATTACAATTTTAAGTTTTCTCACCAAAGTAAAAAACCTCCTCTTCAGAAAAAAGAGGCTATATTAAGCTTTGAGATATCTTCTTAGCGAAATTAGACTTCCTAAAATGCCAACCATACTTCCAGTTAGAATAAACAATCCTAATATCTTGTACTTATAAGTAGAGATATTAACAAAATCCACAAAGGCGATTGTTTGCGAGAGGTACTTTATCGAGTAATGATATATTAAAAGCACTATAGCATATGCAAAAGTTGCTCCCAATATTCCAATTATAAAGCCTTCAACAACAAAAGGACCGCTTATAAACCGATTTGTTGCACCAATATATCTCATTATAGAGATTTCTCTCCTTCTTGCAAAAAGGGTAATCTTTATTGTATTTGCTATTATAAATACTGCTACCATGTACAGACCTAAAATCAAAGCTATACACAAGATATTTAGTATTTTCATTATCCTCTTTAACTTATCAACCGTTTGAGACGGAAAGTAAACCTGAGCAACTCCTTGTAAATTTTCTAATGCTTTTGCAAGCTCTTTTGTGTATTCTATTTTTACAGGTCTTACAATAAAATAACCCCGAAGAGGATTGTCTTTTTCAAGTCCCTCCAAAAGAAAAGAATTCTTTCCAAGCTTTTTTTTGAAATCTTCAAGCGCCATTTCAGGACTTATATAATCATAACTTCGAACCTGTGCATTCTTTCTCAAAAACTCTTCTATCACAGGTACTTTATCTTCTTGACCTTTTTGGAGAATTACTCTTATATCAACAGTCTTTTCTATTTGCTCTGAAATATATCCTAAATTCAACGCAATTGCAATGAAAACCCCAACCACAGTTAAGGCTGCTACCACTATTGAGATAGAAGCAGCAGCCATGGTCTTATTTAAAAATATATTCTTAAATCCATCTTTGCAAAAGTACTTGAACGTCTGAAGTCTCATAGCTGTAAACCCCTTTAGGTTGGTCTTTGACAATCCTGCCGTTGTCAATTGCAATAACTCTTTTTCTCATGCTATCCACAATCTCTTTTGCATGTGTTGCAACTAAAACTGTTGTACCCCTTTTATTTATATCCTCTAAAAGTCTCATTATCTCCCACGAGGTATCAGGGTCAAGATTTCCAGTTGGTTCATCAGCAACTAGCAACGAAGGCTTGTTGACAATTGCTCGCGCCAAGGCAACCCGCTGCTGCTCACCACCTGAAAGTTCGTGCGGGTAACATTTTGCCTTGTGCGCAAGCCCAACAAGCGACAGTACAAAAGGAACTTGCCTTCTGATAAGCTTTGAAGGTGCCCCTGTTATTTGCATAGCAAACTCAACATTTTCATACACAGTCTTGTTCGGTAAAAGCCTAAAATCCTGAAATACAATGCCAATCTTTCTTCTGTAATAAGGTATTTCTCTCTTAGAAAGTTTATTCAGATTGTACTCGCCAACGATTATCTCACCTTCGGTTGGTTCAATCTCTTTTAAAAGAAGTTTAACCAACGTAGATTTCCCCGCACCACTTGAACCTACTATAAATACAAACTCTCCTTTTTCTATTGTCAGGTTTACTGAACTGAGCGCAAGTACCCCATTAGGATACCTTTTGCTCACATTTATAAACTTTACCATCTAAATTCACCTGCAATATTCTCTAAAATGTTATATTCCCCTTTGTATATTCAAGATATTGATTCACAAGCATAGCCATCTTAAAGATAATAGCATCCTCAAACTTTCTCAAATCAAGCCCTATCATTCTTTCAATCTTATCAAGCCTGTATACCAAGGTATTCCTGTGGATATAAAGCTGTCTTGCTGTTTCTGAGACATTTAAGTTGCACTCAAAGAACATCTCAACAGTCTGTATTAGCTCTGGATCAAAGTCAGAGAGTTTTACGTCCTTGAAGACTTCTTCTAAGAACATCTCACAAAGCTTTGTTGGCATTTGGTATATGAGCCTTCCAAGCCCAAGTTTGTGATAGCTTACTATATATTTGTCCTTTTCAAATATATAACCAATTTTTAGCGCTGCTTCAGCTTCTTTGTATGACATTGAAAGCTCTTTGATATCATCAACAACAGAGCCAATTCCGATATACGCTTTTAAAAGAAGTTCAGAGTTAAGAGTATCAAGTATAATCCTTGCTACCTTATAGGCATCCTCATCAGTAGAACCAGGCTTTAGCTCTTTTATGAACACAAGTATGTTATTGTCAAGCTGAATAATGAAATCCTTCGTGCTCTTTGGAAAGATGCTTGTCAAAATCTCTCCAACATTAATATCTTTGATTTCTTTTGCATTTGGAATATATATAGCAAAAACAACCCGTGTCGCACCTGTTGCGATATGCAGTTCTCTTGCTTTTGTGTAAATTTCACCTGGTAAAATGTTGTCGTACAATAGATTCTTGATAAACAATTTCTTATCATAAGCAGAAGCAGGCTCTTTTGCCTTCATCACAACAAGGTTAAGCATGTCCAAAAGCTTTTCAGCATGTGGTTCTGTGTTGTTTATATACAGTACATATGTGTCTGTTTGGGTTCTAAAAACCTTATATGTGCGTCCTTCAAAGATTTCAAGATCTGTGTCTGTTTTTATCATGTCAATAGCAACAGTGTTGATTCTATTTTGAGAAAGTGGGTTTGAACTATAAACAACTCTTCCATCAGCCTCTATATATCCGAATTCATCCTCGATGATATCTTTTGCTTGCTCTAACAGATCAATTACCTTTTGTGTCATCATAACGTTATACCTCACCCTTTTCCATAGTATTTTATAAATCTATTATACTTTTTTTCTTTGCGATTGTAAAAGGTTTTTGAAAACAAAAAACCCCTGCCACTTTTAAATGTTGGCAAGGGCTTATTCTTCTTTTGCTTAGTGAACAATTGCCTTTTCTGTCTCTTTGTCAAACAGGTGAATTCTGTTTGCATCAAATGCAAGTTTAATCTTGTCACCAGCTTTTGTCTTTGACCTTGGGTCAACTCTTGCAATGAGGTTAAGACCATCAACAACTACATACAAAAGTGTTTCAGAACCAAGCATCTCAACAACATCAACATGGGCATCAACAACAGCATCCTGAGCTGTCTGCAGGAATATCTCTTCATCGTGTAAGTCCTCAGGTCTGATACCCATTATAACCTCTTTACCAACATAGCCAAGCTCTTCAACCTTCTTAGCCTTTCCTTCTGGAAGTTTTATTGCATTGTTACCAAATACAACGTACAAGTTCTTATCCTTTTGCTCAATTCTTGACTCAATGAAGTTCATCTGAGGTGAACCAATAAAGCCAGCAACAAACAGGTTTGCAGGTTGCTCATACAAAACTTGTGGAGTGTCTACTTGCTGAATAAATCCATCTTTCATAACAACAATTCTTGTACCCATTGTCATAGCTTCTGTCTGGTCGTGTGTAACGTAGATGAATGTTGTTCCAAGTCTCTTATGAAGTTTAGACAGCTCTGTTCTCATCTGGACTCTGAGCTTAGCGTCCAAGTTTGAAAGAGGCTCATCCATCAGGAATACCTTTGGCTCTCTGACAATAGCACGCCCAAGCGCAACTCTCTGTCTTTGACCACCAGACAAAGCCTTTGGCTTTCTGTCAAGCAAGTGCTCAATGCCCAAAATCTTTGCTGCCTCATGAACTCGTCTCTTTATCTCATCTTTTGGAAATTTTCTGAGTTTAAGACCAAATGCCATATTCTCAAAAACAGTCATGTGCGGATACAAAGCATAGTTCTGGAAAACCATTGCAATATCTCTGTCCTTTGGAGGAACGTCATTTACCAGCTTGTCCCCTATGTAGATTTCGCCCTCTGTGACCTCTTCAAGTCCAGCAATCATTCTAAGAGTTGTTGTCTTACCACAACCAGATGGTCCAACCAATACTATAAATTCCTTGTCCTCAATGTCAAGGTTAAAATCAGAAACAGCTGTAACACCACCAGGATATCTCTTATAAACACCTTTTAATCTTACACTTGCCACTTTTCTTTTACCTCCTACACAGTATTTGTATATTAATTCGCAAAAATTTTCTTCTAATATAGACTATACAATTATTTGCGACTAAAAACTATTGATTTTTTAAACAAACTTTTCAAAAACCTTTTAGATAACATGTCTAAACTATCTTACCAAAAACAAAGGCTGATAAGGAGTTGTACCTTATCAGCCAATTGTTACTATTGTTGTGATTTGGTTGCCTCTTCAGCACCTTTTCTAAACAGTCCTAACACAAAGATGAATATCGCAGCGCCAAGTATGGTTGGAATAATCGGAATTCCGGCTATAACAGGACCAAGTTTTTTGAAAAATGGGATATATGCTCCAATCCATGAACCAACGAGCCCTGCAATCATTGCTCCAATAAAACCACCTGGCATCTTGTACTTGGTTAGTGCATCACCAATATAACCTGCAATTGCTGCAACAATCAGGGTCATTATAAATCCGAGCATCAGCTTTGACCCCCTTTTTTAAAATAGCACCTCTACTCTTTAGTATGATTACTTTTATCGAATTTAATCACTTGATAATATTACCAATAATACCCCATCTTCTACCTCAACAATTGCTTCATCTTCTATAATAACATTTGATACACCATAGGGATTGCCAAATTCCATGCTACCATCTTTTAGTTGATAATACAAACCTTTAGTTGAGATGCCTTTTACTGTTTTTGTATATGGTAGCAAAGATAGAATATGTCCTTTTTTTCCTTCTATTTTTATCTTGTCTTTTGTCATTGTAATGATATTATTATTATCAACAATAAGACCTTTTATATTGCGTTCAAGTAGATAATATAAAAGTGTGATGTTTGCCAGCACATGGTCAATCCTTCTTCCTGTGCAAGAAAGCATCACTATCTCATCAAAACCTCTTTCAACTAAGTACTCAACCGCAATCTGGGTATCAGTTTTGTCTTTTTCACGTGGAAATTCCATAATTTTTACATTTTTACACCTAAAATATTCCAAAACATCTTTGTCAACAGAGTCAAAGTCGCCTAATATCAAGTCTGGCAAAAAACCATAGTTGTATGCAACATTCGCGCCGCCGTCACAGCAAATAACAAAATTTGCCGTTTTTAAATATTCTTCATAAAAAGCTTTATCTTCCACACTGCCGTTTGATATAATAATCGCTCTCATCTCAATATCCCTTTCCATATTTTTCCAATATTTAGAAGAAACTTAGCTGGCTTGTCTGAGGTAAATCCTTTAAAACCTTGTACTGTGTCAATATCTCAATTACCTGTTTATTTAGTTTTGCTCTTCTCTGAAGGTCATCAATGGACAAAAATTTTCCTTCCTTTCTTGCCTCAACAATATTTCGTGCAGCAGCAATTCCAACGTTCGGCAAGGCATTAAATGGAATCAAAAGTCCCCCATCTTTTATTATAAACTTTTCTGCATCTGATTCGTTCAAATCAACAGGATAAAACTTAAGACCTCTTGCTAACATCTCATTTGCTATCTCAAGCACTGTCAGAAGGTTTTTGTCCTTTTGAGATAGAGTATTCATTCTATTCTCCATGTCTCTTATCTTTTGTCTTATAAACTCTCTTCCCTTTAATATGGTTGCATAATCAAAGTCATCTGCTCTGACTGTGAAGTATGTTGCATAGAAAGCTTCTTTATAATGAACCTTAAAGTAGGCAATCCTAAATGCCATCATGACATAAGCAGCAGCGTGTGCCTTTGGAAACATGTATGTGATTTTCTTACAGCTTTCTATATACCACTCTGGCACACCATAGCTTCTCAAAAGCTCTTCGTCTTCTGGTTTTAAACCTTTCCCTTTTCGAACATCCTCCATTATTCTAAAACTGTCTTTCGGCGGAACACCTTTTTGAATAAGGTATAGCATTATATCGTCACGAGTTGAGATTACCTCTTTTAACGTTGCAATGCCGTTTCTGACAAGATCCTGTGCGTTATTTGTCCACACATTTGTTCCATGGGAAAGCCCTGATATTCTAACAAGCTCAGCAAACGACTTTGGTTTTGTCTCTATCAGCATCTGTCTTACAAATCTTGTACCAAATTCTGGTATGCCAAAAGTCCCAACTTCACAGTCAATATCCTCAGGAGAAATTCCAAGCGCTTCTGTACTTGTAAAGATTGACAAAGTAGCCTTGTCATCAAGTGGGATTGATCGCGGGTCAACTCCCGTTAAGTCCTGAAGCATTCTTATTACAGTAGGGTCGTCATGTCCAAGTATATCAAGTTTTAATAATCTTCCAGAGATTGCATGATAGTCAAAGTGGGTTGTAATTACACTTTTGTCCTCGCTATCTGCAGGATGCTGAATTGGTGTAAAGTCGAAAATCTCTTTGTCTTTTGGAACAATCATAAGCCCACCTGGGTGCTGGCCTGTTGTACGTTTAACACCTGTGCAGCCCTGCGAAAGTCTTAAAACCTCTGCCGGGTGCAAGCTCAGTCCTTTTTCCTCTGCATACTTTGTAACAAACCCATGTGCAGTCTTTTCAGCAACTGTTGAGATTGTCCCTGCTCTGAAAACATAACCCTGTCCAAAAAGCTCTTCTGTGAACTTATGTGCAATGGGCTGATATTCACCTGAGAAGTTCAAATCTATATCAGGTTCTTTGTCACCATCAAAACCTAAAAAAGTCTCAAATGGTATATCATGCCCGTCTTTTCTAAGTTTTGTACCACACCTTGGACAGTCTTTGTCCTCAAGGTCATAACCACAGCCAACTGTTCCATCTGTCACAAACTCAGAATACTTACAGTTTGGACAAACATAGTGCGGTGGCAGTGGATTTACCTCTGTAATTCCACACATTGTAGCAACAAGTGATGAACCAACAGAACCACGTGAACCAACCAAGTATCCATCTGACAACGACTTTGACACAAGTTTTTGCGCAATCAAATACATCACAGCAAACCCATTTTTTATAATAGAATTTAGCTCTTTTTCAAGTCTCTGCTTAACAATCTCCGGAAGCGGTTCTCCATATATCTCATGAGCCCTTTTCATTGTCATGTTGTAAATCTCTTCTTCAGCGCCTTCAATCTTTGGCGGGAATGTCTCATCAGGTATTGGTTTTACATCCTCTATCATATCAGCAATTTTATTGGTGTTCTCAACAACAACTTCATATGCTGCTTCTTTGCCAAGATATTCGAACTCTTTCAGCATCTCATCAGTTGTTCTAAAGTATAAATATGGATCAGTTTCTACGTCATCGTAACCTTGGTTGTGCTTTAGAATTTGCCGCAAGATTCTCTGATGAGGATGGCAATAATGCGCATCAGACGTTGCAACAACCAACTTATTTAGTTTTTTCCCAAGCTGATATATCTTTTTGTTGATTTGTCTGAGCTGCTCTTCATCCTTTAAATATCCTTCTCTAATTAAAAAAGAGTTATTCTCAATAGGCATAATTTCAAGAAAATCGTAAAGTGATGCTATCTTCTCAAGCTCCTCATCGCTCTTCCCTTCCATAATTGCCCTAAAAATTTCTCCTGACTCACATGCGCTTCCTAAAATAAGACCATCTTTTAGCTGTATTAAAACACTTTTGGGAATTCTTGGTCGTTTATAAAAATACTCAAGATGAGAATATGAAACAAGCTTATAGAGGTTCTTTAGCCCCTGCTGATTTTTTACAAGTATTGTGGCATGGTAGCTATGCGATTTCAAATCTGCTTTTGTATTTGTTTCAATAGTATTAAGTTCTCTTAAATATTTATATCCTCGACTTTTTAGCTTTTCAATCAGACTTATAAAAATCTTTGCAGTAGTTTCAGCATCAGAGTCTGCTCTGTGATGATGTTTAAGTTCAATATTTAGAAATTCTGCCACTTTGTTTAACTTATGGGAGGATAAATCTGTAAGCACTCTTCTTGAAAGCTCTAACGTATCTATATATGTATAGTCAAAGATAAGGCCGCACTCTTGATAAGACCTTTTCAAAAATCCAATATCAAACTGTGCATTATGTGCAACCAAAATGGCTCCACTGCAGAACTTCTCAAATTCCAGTATAGCATCTGAAAGCTTTGGAGCATTATCTACCATATTCTGGTAAATACCTGTTAGTTCAGATATTCTAATAGGAATCTTTCCTTCCGGGTCCACAAATGTTGAAAATCTATCAACAATCTCACCGTTTTCTATCTTAACAGCTCCAATCTCAATTATCCTGTCTTTTTGGTTGTCAAAACCTGTTGTCTCAATATCAACAACTACAAAAGTAGTGTCTAAGCTCTGGTTTTCTTTCGGATTATATACAACAGGCACACCGTCGTCAATCAGATAGCATTCCATTCCGTATATGACCTTAACATCTTCACTCTTACTCACTTCCTGGGCTTCTGGGAATGCTTGTACAACGCCATGGTCAGTAATTGCAATTGCCCTGTGCCCCCATTTTGCAGCAGTCTTTATAAGTTCTTCTGCTGAACACACAGCATCCATAGTAGACATCTTTGTGTGGGCGTGAAGTTCTACCCTTTTTACCTCAGCTGTGTCAAGCCTTTCAGGTTTCACAGCTCTGTTTACATTCTTTGCATTTACAACAATTGCCTTTTCGAACTCATCAAACTCAACGTTTCCTTCAATTTTTATATAATCTCCCACAGAAATTGAAGTTGGGATATTGTCTTTTTTTGCAACAATTTTGACATAGGTAGATGTGTTGTAATCTGTGACATACAGTTTGTAAATGAGTATATTCTGGTTTTTTGTCTCTTTTATCTCAATATTGAAAACTTCACCCTCAATTATACACTTGCTGCCTACCTTTATTAAAGAAATAGGAGTTATTTCTTCTTTTTCGTTAATTCTTTTGCCAAATATGACATCTGGATCTTGCTGAATATCTTTTTTATCGGCTTCTTTCGTTTCTTTTTCCTTTCTCTTCTCTTCAGACTCTTTCAAATAGTTTTCAATTTCACTATCAAAGTCAAAGTGAATATAAAAGTCTTTAATCCTAAACTCTACATCACACTTGCAGCCAAACTCTTCACTTAAAATATCCCTGACAAGCACATCTAACTTTCTTTCAAGCATTATATCTCTAATTCCATTTGGCACTAAAAATACAAGCTTGTCACCTTCTAAAGTAATCTCGCACTCTTTTAAAAATGCCTTGAGCCCATTGCACTTTTTTGATATCTTATAGACCAAAAACCATTTGTGTTTCTGTAAAAGTTCTTTTATATTCACAACCTTGTTATTCAAAAGTTTAACCTCTACATCTTCGCAAATATCCAAGGAATTTTTGAATCTACTTTCAAGTTCAATTAAATTTATTTCATCTAACCCCTTAATATCATCAATGTATATTTTCAGAAACTTATTCGCTTTGTCAAATTCAACCTTGACAGGTTTGAGTGGTAAATAAGCCACCTCACTCATGCCTCATCCCTACTTTTTTTGAGATTGACATATCCTTTAATAATTTCTCTATACATTTTCATTCTGTGCTGAGCACCTTTGAAAAATCCCAGCTTTTCCTCTTTCATAACATGGGAAACATGGGGCAGTTCAACTGTCAAAACTCTTAAGTTCAGTTTTTTTGCATATTCTGTCAAGATAATCTCAATTGCATAGCCCAAATCTTTAATGTCTTTTCTTGATTCTAATATCTTATCAAAAACCCATCTTTTTATTGATCTTTGACCAGACAAAAAGGGTGAAATTTTCTGAGCTAAATCTGTAGAAAATCTACCTTCTGAAAATATCCCTATTGTCATATCAGCTTTATCTTCTAAAACAGGTAAAATAAGATTTTCAACATCTTCAACTTTGAGATTTATAAGGTCAGCATCAAGCATTAAAACTACGTCACTTTGAGTGTTTTCAACACCGTAGAAGATTGCATAGCTTTTACCCATATTTTGGTATAGTTTTAAAACATGTGCACCCTTTTCTTTTGCAACCTCTGCTGTCTTGTCCTCAGAGCCATCGTCTATCACATAAATTTCATCAACAAGCGTACACTTTTTCACAACCTCTATAACCGACCCTATCCTTTTTTCCTCATTGTACGCAGGAATCAAACAAACCACTTTATTATTCATCATTTCACCTCATGTTTTATAAAGAGAATAAATCTCTCGTATCAGCTCATCAACAAGATCATCTTCTTTTACCTTCTTTACAATCTTTCCTTTTTTAAACAAAAGTCCCTCTCCAATGCCGCAGGCAATTCCAATATCAGCTTCTTTTGCCTCACCAGGACCATTTACTGCACAGCCCATTATTGCAACGCTAATATCCAAATCCAAATTTCCAATTCTCTTTTCAACCTCATTTGCAATCTTGATTAAATCTACGTTACACCTTGCGCATGTTGGACATGAGATTATATTCACACCCTTTTTTAATTTTAACCCCTTTAGAATCTCTTTTGCAACAGTTACCTCTTTTTCAGGATCATCAGTAAGAGACACCCTTATTGTGTCTCCAATACCTTGAAGAAGCAGATGACCAATTGCAATACTTGACTTTACACACCCTGCAATAAATGTCCCTGCTTCTGTAAGTCCAACGTGAAGTGGATAGCTTGTCTTTCTTGACAAAATTTCATAACTTTTGATAGTTGTCAAAACGTCAGATGACTTTACAGATATTACAATATTGTCAAAATCAAAACTTTCCAAAAGTCTTACCTGGTTGAGGGCTGCCTCAACAATTGCTTCAGGCGTTGGTGATTTGTATTTTTCCAATATCTCTTTCGGAAGAGAACCTGAGTTTGCCCCAACTCTGATAGGAATACCATATCTTTTGGCTTCATCAACTATTTTCTTTACCTTTTCAGGTCCTCCAATATTACCAGGGTTAATCCTTATCTTATCAGCTCCATTGTAAATAGCCTCAAGTGCAAGTTTATAATCAAAATGAATATCAGCAACAATCGGAATATGAATCTTAGCCTTGATTTTTTCAATAGCTTTTGCACTTTCCATATCAGGTATTGCAACTCTTATTATTTCGCAGCCCAAACTTTCAAGTCTGAGTATCTGCTCAACTGTCTTTTCAACATCTTTTGTCTTTGTATTTGTCATTGACTGAATCCTAATTGGCTCACCGCCACCAATATAAAGATTGCCAATCTTTATCTTTCTTGTCAAACATGTCACCTTCCAGGCATTATGATGTTTTTGATATCATTAAAAGTGACAATTACAAGTAGTAAAAGGAGCAGCACAAACCCAATTGTATGAATCAGCGCTTCCTTTTCCCTGTTAAATGGCCTTCCCACTACTGCTTCGTATAAATAAAACACAAGTCTGCTTCCGTCAAGCGCAGGGAACGGAATGAGGTTTATAACACCAAGGTTTACTGAAATGAGCTGCATAAGCCACAAAATGTTTAAAAGCCCGCTTATAAAGTTTTGCTTAAACCCAGCATTTGCCGCCTGCCCAATTGTTTTTACTATTCCAACAGGTCCCATTACCTCAGACCCAGATACCTTGCCCGACAATATTAAAACAACTCCATAAATAGTCTCCTTAATCTCAGCATATGTGGCAAATATGCTATAATAGACGCTATTTAAAAAATTCTTCTGTGAAATTTTGGGTGATATACCTATTCGCTTTGACTTTGTATTAGGATCATATTTTGGAGTAACAAAGAAACTGTATTCCTGACCATCTCTTAAAACTTTAACTTCAAGAGGTTTGTCTTTGTAGAGCATATTATGAACTGCTAAATAGAAGCTTACCTGGTCCCATACAAATACACGATTGCCATCA
Source organism: Caldicellulosiruptor sp. F32 (assembly GCF_000404025.1). Classification (NCBI taxonomy): domain Bacteria; kingdom Bacillati; phylum Bacillota; order Caldicellulosiruptorales; family Caldicellulosiruptoraceae; genus Caldicellulosiruptor; species Caldicellulosiruptor sp. F32. The sequence goes on along the minus strand of NZ_APGP01000032.1, from coordinate 39,484 downwards.
AGCTCAATTATTTTATCTCCTGGTTTTATTCCTACTTGATATGCAGGCATAGTAGGCTCAACTTTACCAATTATATTTGTTCCAAAACCAACAAAATAGCCTATACCCATCATGATGACAATTGCAAGGACAAAATTCATCAAAGGACCCATTACCACCATCAAAATCCTTTTATGAACTTTTGCCTTATTTAGTGCACGTGGATGGTCTACTTCCTGGTCCTCACCAAGAGGTCTTACATAGCCGCCTATTAAAAAAGCTCTTACAGAATATTCTGTCTCTTTACCTTTGATGCTAAAAATCTTTGGACCAAACCCAATGGCAAACTCTTCTACAAGTACTCTTGATAATTTGCAAACAATAAAATGACCAAATTCATGAATAAGTATCACAATTGTGAGGACAATTAAAGCTATCAAAAGATTTATCAAGACATCTCACCTTCCACTATTTTTTTGAGTTCCATCCTTGCTATTTTATCAACCTCTAAGATGTCCTCAATTGAATTGATTTGTTGTGGCCTGTGGTTCTCAACAACCTTTGCTACATAATTCATCATATCAACAAATGTTATCTTCCCCTCCAAGAAAAATTTAACTGCTTCTTCGTCAGCCGCATTTAAAACAACTGGATAACTTTCCCCTTTTTGTGCACAATCATATGCGAGCTTGAGCAAAAAGAATGTCTCAAAATCAGGCTCTTCAAATGTAAGCTGCTTTAATTTGCTAAAGTCAAGAGGCTCTATTAAACAGATACCCCTTTTGGGATATGTTAAACTGTATTCAATTGGAAGTCGCATATCTGGATTTGAAATCTGAGCTTTTATAGAGCCATCAACAAACTCCACCATTGAATGTATAATACTTTGGGGATGTATTACAACATCAATCTCATCAGTTTTTTTGTCAAAGAAAAACATTGCTTCAATAACTTCAAAACCCTTGTTAATTAGCGTTGCAGAATCAACTGTTATTTTTTTCCCCATTCTCCATGTAGGATGCGAAAGTACATCTTCTATTTTGACATTTTTTAGTTGGTCTAATTTCTTACCTCTAAATGGTCCGCCTGAAGCTGTTAATATTATTCTTTTGACATTTTTATTGTCCTCACCTATAAGACACTGGAAGATAGCACTGTGCTCTGAATCAACGGGAATCAAAATGTAGTCTTGGTTTTCATTTGATTTGTCCTTGATCATCTGTTTTATAATTTTTCCCCCAACAACTAACGTCTCTTTGTTGGCAAGTGCAACCTTTTTACCTGCTTTTACTGCTTCAATGGTTGGAACTAACCCTGATATTCCCACTAATGCGTTTAAAATAAGGTCAGCATTTTCATAAGTTGCAAGCTCAATCAGTCCTTTTTGACCTGCTATAATTATTTTATTAGGAAATTGCTCTTTTAAAATAGTATAATACCTCTCATCACCTATGCAAAGAATCTCTGGGTTCAGATCTTTTGCTTGGGATATGAGCATTCCAATATTCTGATATGCAGAAAGTCCTACCACCTTTATTCCTAACCTCTTTGCAACATCTACTGCTTGACGTCCAATTGAACCAGTTGACCCTAAGATGCAAATTTTTTTTGTCATATCCTTCGCTCCTTCTAAAAAGTAATATCAAAATATTCCTATCTTAGCAAGAAGGTATATTACTGGTGCAACCATTATTAAGCTGTCAAACCTATCTAGAATACCACCATGTCCTGGTAAAATATAGCCAAAGTCTTTTTTGTTCTGCTCTCTTTTTAGCATAGAAGCAAACAAATCACCCGTGTGAGCAATAACAGAAAGACCTCCACCTGCAATCAAACCAGTTATAAAAACTTTAAAGTCAAACTTCGCGTAGCACAAAATACTTAAATAAAACCAAACGGCAATTATACCACCAATCATTCCACCAATAAATCCTTCTAAGCTCTTTTTGGGGCTTATACTGCTCCACACTCTTCGTTTGCCGAATGTTATACCAATAAAATACGCAAAAGTGTCAGTTGCCCAGCACACAAGATAGGGAAGCCAAATAAGTTTCTTGCCATTTTCAAAATCATAAAGGGACACCAAAAAGAAAATAGGCAATAACACATATATAAAGGAAAAAATAGAATATACTATGCTCTTTGCCGCAACCTCATTTTTGAAACTTTCTATAAACGCAAATAAAAACAGAGTAATGAAGAGTATAAAAGTTTTCTTCGAAAAATCAACTGGAATTATAAAAAAAATAATGCTCGCAAGCATGCTCAGATACATCATGTACTTTTCGATTTTATAAACAGACAAAAACTCATAAATCCCAACCACTGCAACAACAATTCCAAAAACTTTGAGTGGAATACCACCTAAGATATTTACTGCAGCAACTAAAGCTATACCCCAAATAGCTGTAAATATCCTTTGCTTCATAACCTTTCCTCCAAAACCTATTTTACACCACCAAATCTTCTTTCTCTTTTCTGATAGTCTTCAATAGCCTTTAAAAGATGTTCCTTTTTAAAGTCTGGCCAAAGCACATTTGAAAACCAAAACTCGGTATAAGATATCTGCCACAAAAGAAAATTAGAGACCCTCATCTCGCCACTTGGTCGAATCAAAAGGTCAGGATCAGGAATATCCTTTGTATAAAGATAGTTCTTAAAAAGCTCTTCATTAATAGCTTCGATATCAATTTTACCACTCTTGATATCTAAAGCCAAATTTTTTACTGCATTTATAATCTCGCTTCTACCCCCATAGTTCAAAGCTATAACTACACAAAGTCCTGTTTTATCTTTTGTCCTCTCCTCGGCACTTATAATTCTCTCTTGAATATCCTTATCAAGCTTTGAAATATCTCCTATTACCCTGATTTTTATTTGCGTTTTATTAATGAGATTCTCTATCTCTGTGTCAAAAAACTCTCGAAGAAGATTCATAAGATTTTCAACCTCATCCTTCGGCCTTTTCCAATTCTCTGTCGAAAAAGCATACACAGTAATATATTTTAAACCAATTTCATCAGCAAACAAGACTATCTCTTTCAACTTTTGCGCACCGAATCTGTGACCAGCTGAACGTGGCAGTCCTCTTTTTTTTGCCCATCTACCATTACCATCCATGATAATTGCAATGTGTCTTGGCATTTTTTCTTTGTCAATTGGAATTTTCTTCCTTTTAAAAAAATCAAACATCTTTACTAAAAGCCCTCTCTTTCCATTTTTGCAAAACTCTTTTTTATCTAAAAAAATAACGGGGATTTTGAAAAACCCCGCCAAATATCTTTTTAAATTTATACCTCCATTATCTCCTTTTCCTTTGCACTTAAAAGCTTTTCAATTTGTTCTATGTATTTGTCGTGAAGCTTTTGTACATCCTCTTCAGCGTCTTTCAGGTCATCCTCTGTAATCTCATTGTTTTTCTTCATCTTCTTGTACTCATCAATTGCCTCTCTTCTGATGTTTCTGATTGCAACCTTTGCGTCTTCTGCCATCTTTTTAACCTGTTTTACAAGCTCTTTTCGTCTCTCTTCAGTAAGTTCAGGGAATATAAGCCTTATTACCTTACCGTCGTTGGCAGGATTTACACCAAGGTCTGCCTTCTGAATTGCCTTTTCAATTTCTTTGAGCATTCTTGCTTCCCACGGCTGGATGACAATCATTCTCGCTTCTGGTACAGTAATGCTCGCAAGCTGAGGAATTGGAGTTGGAACACCGTAGTAGTCTACCATAACCTTGTCCAAGATATGAGGATTTGCTCTTCCTGCCCTGACTGTTGCAAACTCTTCTTTTAAAGTTTCAATTGCCTTTTTCATTTTTTCTTCAGCAATTTGAATAGGCTCTGGCATCTCACCTTTCCTCCTTTACATTTACTAATGTGCCAATGTTCTCACCCATCACAGCCTTGATAATGTTCCCCTTTGCAAGTTCAAATACCACAATTGGAATTTGATTATCCATGCACATAGATGTAGCTGTTGAGTCCATTACCTCAAGTCGCTGATTGATGACATCTAAGTAGGTTATAAAGTCGTACTTTTTAGCATTTGGATTCTTCTTAGGGTCACTATCATAAACACCATCAACTTTTTTAGCAAGAAGTATGGCCTCAGCATCAATTTCAGCAGCTCTCAGTGCTGCTGCAGTGTCTGTTGAAAAGAAAGGATTACCTGTTCCACATGCAAAAATTACAACCCTGCCCTTTTCTAAGTGCCTGATTGCACGTCGTCTGATATACGGTTCTGCAATCTGCCTCATCTCGATTGCACTCTGGACCCTTGTAGGTATTCCTCTTTTTTCAAGGATGCTCTGAAGTGCAAGTGAATTAATAACAGTCGCAAGCATTCCCATGTAGTCAGCTGTTGCCCTGTCAATATGCTCAGCACTTCTTCCCCTGAAGAAGTTGCCACCACCAACAACTATGGCAACCTCAACACCAAGCTCTCTTACTTTTGCTATTTCTTCAGCAATAGATTCAATAACCTGCCAATCAATTCCAAAACCCTTTTCTCCTCCCAATGCTTCCCCACTTAATTTTAATATTACCCTTTTGTACTTTGGTTCAACCATTTTTTATCTTCTCCTTCTCTATGATAATATTTTACAAATAAAAGCACATCTTTATCAAGAGTTTTTGCTCAAAAAAAGGGAACACCACTTTAATAAATAGTGTTCCCTTCCCTTGCTATTATTTAAAAATTAACAAGAAGCAACCTTCTCAATTCCCTCTCCTCTTTCAAATCTTGCAAATCTTCTTATGACAATGTTCTCTCCAATCTTAGCAATCTTTTCGGTGAGCAAATCCTTTATTTTCATGTCAGGGTTTTTAATCCAAGGCTGCTCAAGCAAACATACCTCCTCAAAGAACTTTTCAAGTCTTCCTTCAACAATTCTGTCAACAACATTTTCAGGCTTTCCTTCGTTTAGTGCCTGCTGTCTTAATATCGCCTTTTCTTTTTCGATAACCTCCTGTGGAATTTCCTCTCGTGAAACATACTTAGGATTTGCAGCTGCAATCTGCATTGCAATATCCTTTGCAAATTGTCTAAATTCTTCATTTCTTGCAACAAAGTCTGTCTCACAGTTGATTTCAACCAATACACCAATTCGGCCATTGCCATGGATATAGCTTTCTACAATGCCTTCTGCAGCAACTCTTGAAGCCCTCTTTGCTGCCTTTGCAAGACCTCTCTCTCTTAAAAGCTCAATTGCCTTTTCCATATCGCCATTGGCATCTTCTAATGCCTTTTTGCAATCCATCATTCCAGCACCAGTTCTTTCTCTTAGCTCTTTTACCATTTCAGCGCTAATCATATCAAAAATCCCTCCTAAAAGTTATACTAAAGGAACAAAAAGGTTATTCATCTATAACATCATCATTACTATCTTTAACCTCTTGAGCTTTAACCTCTTCCTTTTGCTCTGAAGCAGGTGCAAACTGTTCCCCTTCTCTTCCTTCAATCACAGCATCCGCAATCTTAGAGGTAATGAGCTTTACTGCCCTTATTGCATCATCATTTCCAGGAATAACATAGTCAATTTCATCAGGATCACAGTTTGTGTCAACAATAGCAACTATTGGTATCCCAAGTTTTCTTGCCTCAAGCACTGCATTTCTCTCTTTTCTCGGATCAACAATATACAAGATATCAGGAATTCTTGGCATATTCTGGATTCCACCAAGGTACTTCAAAAGTCTTTCTTTCTCTTTTCTTAAAAGATTCACTTCTTTCTTTGGTAGAACATCAAATGTGCCATCTTCTTCCATTCTCTGAAGCTCTTTTAGCCTTTCAATTCTTGTTTTTATTGTTCTAAAGTTTGTTAAAAGCCCACCAAGCCACCTTTGATTGATATAGTACATACCACATCTTTCTGCTTCTTCTTTGATTGTCTCTTGAGCTTGTTTTTTAGTTCCAACAAAGAGAATAATCTTTCCTTCCTGCACTTGGGATTTTACAAACTCATAAGCCTCGTCCATTTTCTTTACAGTCTTTTGAAGGTCGATGATATAAATACCATTTCTTTCTGTAAAGATATACTCTGCCATTTTGGGATTCCATCTGCGTGTCTGATGACCAAAGTGAACACCTGCTTCTAAGAGCTGTTTCATAGTTAAAACTGGCATCTTTTTCAACCTCCCTCAATTCGGTTTTTCTTCGAGTCGGATAGAAAGAAGGCAATCTTGCCTTCCACCGAAGATTTCCGACTCTGTTTTTTTACAAAGCCCACATTATTATAGCATATCATTTTAAATGTAACAAGAAAAATTATTTAATAAGAAGATGGACAAATGAATATTAACATGCTTAAAAAATTTTGTTATAATCTTGTTTGCAAAACCCACCAAATTTTATTTTGAAAGTCTATATCCAAAAAAGGGTCTTGGCCATTTTGCCAAGACCCCATTTTTTAGCCATAGCAGCTATTCTATATCTTCTCCAGAATAAACCCTTTTTCCTTTGCATCCTGCTGGGTAAATACATCTCTTGTGTCAATTACGATGGCTCTTGAAGGGGGAATATATTCAAAAATCTTATCAAATTCTATTCCATGCTGTCGCGCTAAAATAAGAACAACCTCAACATCTTCTAATGCTTCTTTAAAACTCTTTACTTTAAAATCATATTCTTTTTTCACAGCAGGGTCAAACGCTTTTACCTCAACACCACGTTGTCGTAAAATCTCAACAATTTCAAGTGCAGGACTGAGCCTATCGTCCGAAGAATAATCTTTCATCGCAATACCAAGCACAGCAACCTTCTTTTTAGCTCCATACTTTTCAATTGTCCTTATCACAAGGTCAGAGATATAGGCGGGAATTCCTTGGTTGAACATTCTTGCAGTCTTAGATAGCTTGAGTTCCACTCCCATCTCCTCTGCCTTTGCATTCAGATAATAAAAAGCATTTGGTATACAAAAACCACCTACACCAGGGCCTGGATAAAGCAAATTCACCCTTTTGTGTGTATTTGCAACCTTGATGACCTCAAATATATCTAAATTCATAGCCTTTGTAAATCTTTCAAATTCGTTCACCATTGCAATGTTTATATCTCTTTGAAGATTTTCTAGTACTTTAGCCGTCTCCACAACCTCAACCGAAGATGCAACAACAACCTCTTCTTTGCAAATCACTTTTATCAAATCAACAGCTCTTTTTGTGCTGACTTCACAAAAACCAGCAAGAGCTGTGGGCATGTTCTCAAATTCTTCAAAGGCTCTGCCCTCTGCAATTCTCTCAGACGCGTAAGCTAAATAAAAGTCCTTGCCACACTTTAGGCCACTTTCTTCCAATATAGGAAGAAACACATTTCTGGTTGTACCAGGTACAACAGTTGACCTTAGAACAATAAGTTGATTTTTTCTCAAGTTATTCTTTATCTCTTTCGCACAAGAAATCAAATATTCGTAATATGGTTTCCCTCCATAAACTGGGATTGGCACGGTAACTATAATATCATCGCAGGCTTGCATTGCCTCTTTATAATCAAGCATTGGTACAAAGTTTCCATTTTGTAGGTGATCTTTTAAAATCTCTTGAATTGTCCTTCCTTTATAACTTTCTAAATGATGAGTTTCCCCTCTTTGAAGCTCACTAATTAGCTCTGGATTGCTGTCAACCCCATAAACTTTATAACCTTTCATTGCAAAAGATAGAGCAAGTGGTAGTCCTACGTATCCAAGCCCAATTACACAAACGTTATTCAACATATATCCCTTCCCTCTTTAGTATCTCAATTATTTGGCTTACTCTACTATCCCATGAGGTAAGCCTTGCGTACTCTACTCTTTTTAACATCTTTTCATTGCTACCGTCTTTGAGCTCTGAAATTGCTTCTTCACACTTTTGCAATACCTCATCATAATCTTTCCCAATATAAACAACATCCGGAAACTCTTCAACTTGAGGCATTGAGGTTGAAACAATTGGCTTTCCAGTAGCTAAATACTCATAGAACTTAAGGGGACTTACATTTTCTGATAATTTATTAATCTTAAAAAGGTTCAAACAAACATCAAATTGCGCAACATACTGGGGCAAGATTTGATGATCTATTCTTCCTAACATATACACATTTTTGTATTTTTTAAGGTTATCTACACTCACGCCTGCACCAACAGGACCAATCAAGACAAACGACCAATCTTTTCTTTTGGATGCCAAATACTCTATCAGCTGTGTATCAATCCATGTATGAATGACTCCTACAAAGCCAAAGATAGGATGAGGAATATTTTTCATACTCTCTGGCACAGGAGCCTTTGTTGCTGCCTTATTAAAATGCTCAAACTCTGCTCCATTTGGTACAAGGTATGTTTTTGGATTTAGGTTCTTGAGTTTGTTGTAAAGACCTTCTGCTGTTGTAAAAACCACATTGCTCTTTTTAGCAAGCTCATCTTCCATTTCCTCTACAACCTGTTTGTTAATAAAACCTTGAAACTCTGAATGTTTGTCTATACAGTCATACACTAAAAATCCATAAGGAAGATACTCCAAAAGGTCAACTGTGTTTGGCATATACGTCCAAATAATGGGTGACTTTAGATCAAAGTTCTGATAAATAACCTCTTTCACAAACCTTGCTATCATTTTTTGATTGAATTTATTAATTGACCTTTTTCTGTTGTAAAAAGGCATAATTGGAGGCAAGGCAAAGACGAATAGATTTTCTTTAACTCTCTTGGGAGATTTTCTAAACTTGGTCAAATACGGCTTCAGGCTTGGATCTTTTAACGGCCCTATATAAGTTACTGGTGGGTCTAAGTAAAATATTCTACAGCTTTCCGGCATTCTTTTCATTATCTGTTGCTTTCGCGTAGGTATCGGATCCCACGGTGTTGTTGAAAAACAAATAATATCAATCATCTCTTATCCTCCTTAAGGCTTATAATAGTATTTTCATTACAGATTTTAAGATACAATATTTTTGACAAAATAGTCAACAAAAAATTATAAAATCTCTTGACCAACCAAAATGATTTGTAATACTATGGTTTTGATAAATCTAATGTGGAGGGAGAAAATAATGAAGATTGTAGATCAGAAGGGTAGGCTATTCGGGATTATCAACATTGTAGACCTTATCTTAATTGTGCTGATTGCAGCTATTGCATGGGTAGGGTTTGTCAAAATTTCATCGCATGGAAAGGCATCTGAAAATGCATCACAAGACGAATTTGTAGAAATCAAATATGGCGAAGCAATTATCAATGTGAAGATTCCTCTTGTTGACCCTGTGATGGCTGAGTCTTTACACAAAAACGATTTTCTGGTGTCTGAAAATACCTTGACAAAATCGTATATACGAGATGTCCAGATAAAAGAAGGAGTTTATGAAAGAACATCACAAGAAGGCAAAGTTGTTGTTGCAACTCATCCGTATAAAAAAGATGTCTATGTTACAATCTATGGGTATGTGACACTTGAAGGGGCTACCATAAAATTAGACAAGCAAACAGTGAGAGTTGGTAAAACCTTTTATGTCAAGACAAAAACTACCGAGCTTGTTGGTGTTGTAACTGGTGTTAAAATTGTAAAAGAATAGGGATGTGAAATGATGATAAGAGAAAGTATTGCTTATAAAATAGTGATATTCCTTTATAGATATTTAAGGGAAAGCAGGATTTATGAACTTGTATCCAAGCTCTTCTACTTTTCCCAATATTCTATAGTATTTGAGCTTGTAGGAAAAGAGGAAAAACAAAAATACATAAGCAGCTCTTTTATCTTGAGGGCTGTGAAAAACTTCTATAGCTTTTGCATTACAAAATCCTTCAATGTGTTTCAAAAATTTAAAGGGTTTTGGTCAAATAGCTTTTTGCTAAAATTACTTAAAAGTCAAATAATTCTTTTTAGAAAAAGCCCTATTTTCGTCTTTACTTTTTACATCTTTGTATTCTACCTTGGTTTTTTCACTGGTGAGGCAATCAAAAATAGACTCTCTCTAACTAAACTTGTAATATTATTTGTTTTGCTACTCATAAATTTTCTAAATTTTCAACTAAGTAGTAGCAAATATGTACAAAATAGCTTAATCTTGAAGTTCTTTAAAGAAATTTTTTCTTAAAAGAAATTTATTGAAAGGTGAAATAAAAATGGTTGAAAGAAAGAGTTTGTACACTACCGCCTTTTTGATATTTTTACTGGGGCTTATAGGAAGTTTGGTATCGTCGAAAATTGCACTTTTGGCACTTGCTCTATTTTTACTTGTGTTAATTATATTTGAAGACCCATCAAAGCTCTTGTATGGTGTTGTACTTTATGCGTTTGTTGATTTTATTTTTAGAAAAGTAGGTGTCCTTGGAAGTTTTGCATCAATATGGGATGAGATGTTTTTTATATTGATTGTGTTTGCGTTCATCCTAAAATCAACTTTGAATAACAATCCTAAACTGAGAGTATCACCATTAGATATATATATCATTGTCTTTTTACTCATTTGCATTTTCCTGCTGTTAAAAAATTCTCCAAATATGAGAATTGCAATTGAAGGATTTAGAGTATATGCCGAATACGCTCTTTGGTTTTTTGTAGGATTGAATTTACTTAAAAATATTTGCCAGTTTAAAAGATTTATTTCTGTTTACATCTTTATGATGTTTTTGATATCTTTGTATGGTATTTACCAGTATATAATTGGAGTTGAAATTCCGTCGAGTTGGATTGATAGTAGTTTTGAGACGTATATAAGAACACGAGTTTACTCAATCATAGGAAGCCCAAATGTTTTAGGAAGCTTACTCGCAATGTCTATACCCTTTGTTATTCCTTTTGTGCTATACGAAAAGAGTATTTCAAGAAGGATTTACTACCTTGTAGTTTTAATTTCAATGATTGTTTGTCTTGGATTTACATTTTCACGAGGTGCATGGCTTGCATTTTTAGTATCCATGATTTTATATGGATTTTTTATCGACAAAAGAGTTTTAGCACTGCTGTTTTCAATAATAGTGTTAGTTCCAATTCTTGCTCCTTCAATATTGATGAGAATACTTTATATGCTAAGCAGCCAGTACGCAAAAAGCAGTGCAAGAGCAGGTAGAATTGCAAGATGGACAAAGGCTTTTGAGATTTTAAAAGAAAACCTCTTGTTTGGTGTTGGCTTTGGAAGATTCGGAGGAGCTGTTGCAAAGAGAAATATCGCAGATGCATTTTACGTTGATAATTTCTATCTTAAAAGTGCTGTTGAAATGGGAATTATTGGGGTCATCATCATGATATTGACATTTGTGATGGGACTGGTTTTAGCAGCAAGAGTGATTAAACAATTAAAGTCAAAAGAACTCAAAAAAATAGGTAGTGGCATTTTAATTGGCCTTGCAACTGTTTTGATACACAACGTTGTTGAAAATATCTTTGAAGTTCCAATGATGACCACTTATTTTTGGTTGTTTTTGGGATTTTTATTTGCTTTAAAATATATTGACTCTGAAAATATTACACATTCTAAAGAAGATTACTTACTTGAAGACGGGGGAAGCTAAGGATGCCATTTGACGGAGTTGTTCTTAGTAGACTTAAAAAAGAGCTTACGCTTGAACTTACTGAAGGAAAGGTTGAAAGAATTTATCAACCTAATCAGTTTGAAATAAATCTTTATATCTACAAACTGGGCATGACAAAAAAACTCATAATCTCTGCAAATCCGTCGCTTCCAAAAATATATATTACAGAAAAACAAAAGAAAAATCCTGAGGTTGCACCAAATTTTTGTATGATTCTTCGCAAAAATCTACTTGGTGCAAAAATTACGAACATCTATCAAGAAGGTTTGGAAAGAATTGTTAAAATAGAATTTGAAACCAAAAATGAGCTTGGAGATATCGAGAAAAAATATATTATATTTGAAATGATGGGGAGACATAGCAACATATTTTTAGTGGACTCAAATAACAGAATTATTGACGCAATAAAGAGGATGTCTTTTGAAATTTCTCCACGTACTATTTTGCCAGGAGCTAAATATGTATTGCCACCAGTGTTAACAAAGAAAAATCCTCTTGAAGTTACATTTGAAGAATTCTCTTCATTTTTTGAGAACTCTAACAAATCTTATGAAAACATTCTTATTGACAATTTGTCAGGAATTAGCAAACAGTTTGTAAACGAGGTCATGTTGCATGCACAAGTTTTTAAAGAAAGTGTTGAAAAAAACGAAGTTATCAAAAGGATTTTTGAATCTTTAAAAGAATTATTATATTGTATAGTAGAAAAAGGTGAAATTCTACCAACATTGTACACAGATAAAGGAAATGTAGTAGATTTTTATGTAATTGATCTGAAGAGCTATTCAAACTTTTCAAAAAGGTTTTTTACAAGCCTCAACAGATGTATAGATGAATACTATTCAAAAAAAGAAGAACATACCATTTTCATTGAAAAAAAACAATATCTTCAAAAGATAATTGAGCAAAATTTAAAAAAGCTAAGTCAGAGGTACGAACAAAACCTGCAAAAAATAGATGAGGCAAAAAATGCTGAGCTTTTCAAGAAGTACGCCGACCTAATCTTAGCAAACCTATATCAACTAAAACCCACATCTGAAGACTTCATTGAAGTTATTGACTACTACAGCGAGGATTTGCCGCAAATTAAAATTCCAATTGAAAAAGACAAAGACCTGAAGCAGAATGCAGAGAGGTATTATAAACTTTATAACAAATTAAAGAAAGCTGAAGAATACGCTAAAGCTGAAATATCAGAGATTGAAACTGAACTGGAATTTTTGTATAGCTTAGAAGCTTTGCTTGAAAAAAGTGTAGAGATGGAAGACCTTTTGAGTGTTGAAGAGGAGTTGGAAAAGGAAGGATATGTAAAAACCCAGCCAGATGCTAAGAAAAATGAAAAAAAGAAAGATTCCAAAAAACCAAATCCTCATCATTTTGTCAGCTCAGATGGTTTTGACATCTATGTAGGAAGAAACAATATCCAAAACGATTATCTCACATTAAGATTTGCATCAAGCAATGATATCTGGCTCCATACCCAAAAAATCCCAGGTTCACATGTCATAATCAGAACAAACAACAGAAGCGTGCCTGATAGGACTTTGCTGGAAGCTGCACTACTTGCTGCGTATTTTAGTAAAGCGAAAAACTCAACCAAGGTAGCTGTTGACTATACTTATGTAAAGTATGTTAGAAAACCGCCCAAATCAAAACCAGGGTTTGTTATATACGAGAACTTTAAGACTATAATTGTGGATTCACCTACAGATATAGATGACTTTAAAAAAGTAGAATGACAGACGGCTTCAATGTTTAACATTAAGATAAACTGAAAATTTAACAAAAGCGGGAGGGATCTAAAAGGCCAAAAGAGGGAAATTGTGTAATAGCGCAATCGGGGGGACCAACTGCTGTTATCAATGCCTCGCTTTTAGGTGTAATTGAAGAAGCGATGAAGCAACATCCAATAAGGGCTATTTATGGTGCAAAAAATGGGATAATTGGTCTTATTGATGAGGAACTCTACGACCTCAGAATGGAGGACCCTGAAGAGTTAAAGCTTTTAAAAACTACACCTTCATCGGCCTTGGGTTCTTGTCGATATCAGCTAAAGCCTTTTGAGCACGATGAAAAAGACTATGTTAAGATTTTTAATGTTTTTGAAGCACACAATATAAGGTATTTCTTTTACATTGGTGGAAATGATTCAATGGATACTGCTGACAAGCTCACACGCTATGCAAAAAAGATTGGTTATGATATATGCATAATAGGAATTCCGAAGACAATTGACAACGACCTTGTCATGACAGACCACTGCCCTGGCTTTGGTAGTGCTGCAAAGTACATTGCAACGTCTGTCATGGAAATAGCAAGAGATGCTGTTGTATATCCAACAAATATTGTTACAATAATTGAAGTAATGGGAAGAAATGCCGGGTGGCTTGCTGCTGCATCAGCCTTGGCTGCGAAAGATATTGGTGCACCTGACCTTATTTACCTACCTGAAGTACCGTTTTCTGTTGACAAGTTCTTAGATGATGTCAGAAATATACACAAGAAGACAGGGAAAATTACAATTGTAGTATCAGAGGGTATCAAGGACAAAGATGGAAAGTACATTGCTGATATGAGCCACAAGTTTGGAATAGACGCATTTGGGCATGTACAACTTGGTGGTGCAGCGTTTGTTTTAGAAAACATAATCCGTGAAGAAGTGGAAAAGAGAGTAAAAGCAATCCAGTTCAATGTTCTGCAGAGAAGTGCAGCTCATATCATGTCAAAGACTGATGTTGAAGAGGCATACATGGTTGGAAGAATGGCTGTAAAATATGCAGTTGAAGGTGCAAGTGGATACATGGTTGCAATTAAGCGTGACAGTGATAGTCCATATTCCAGTTCAACAGAACTTGTAGAGCTTTATAAAGTTGCAAACGCAGAGAAATTAGTACCTCTTGCATGGATTTCTCATGATGGAAACTATGTAAAAGAAGAAATTCTCAATTATATCCAGCCTCTAATCGAAGGCGAAGTTGAAATCAAATTTGAAAAGGGACTTCCTCGATATGCAAAGCTCAGAAAGATAATGGTGCCAAAAAAGGTTGTATAAACTTTGAAAAAGTACTAAATTGAAATAAAAAAACAAAAGGGTGCTACCTCGGGAAATATCACCGAGGTGCACCCATTTTTTTTATTTAACTCTCTACTTTGCTTGTTCTATTTGAGTGGTTTCAGAGCTGCTGCTTTTCTCTTTTTTGGTTATTACAGTCTTGTCATCTACATAATCAACTATAAACTCATCCCCTTGTTTTATCTGCCCTTCTAAAATAGCTTCTGAAATCTTGTCTTCTACCATGGTCTGGATAGCTCTTTTAAGTGGCCTTGCACCAAATAGCGGATCAAACCCTTTCTTAGCTATTGCATCAACAAGCGCAGGTGTAAATTCTGCATAATACTCGCTTGATTTAATTCTTTCTTTTAAGTTGTTGAGCAAGATTTCAACTATCTTTTTGACATCTTCCTCATCCAATGGATGGAATACTATAATTTCGTCTATTCTGTTCAAAAACTCTGGTCTGAAAGTCTTCTTCAGCTCACCCATAACACTTTCTTTTATCTGCTCATATGTTCTCTGTTTTTCGTCCTCAGACGTCGAAAAACCTAACTTCTTTGGATTTGTAATGAGCTGCGCACCAATGTTTGATGTCATAATAATTACTGTGTTTCTAAAGTTTACAGTCCTGCCTTGAGAGTCGGTAAGTCTACCATCGTCAAGTATTTGCAAAAGGAGGTTAAAAACATCAGGGTGAGCTTTCTCTATCTCGTCAAACAGTACAACTGAGTATGGTCTTCTTCTAACCTTTTCTGTAAGCTGTCCACCTTCTTCATATCCAACATATCCAGGGGGAGAACCAATTAGCTTTGATACATTGAATTTTTCCATATATTCTGACATGTCAATTCGAATAAGAGCATCCTCTGTTCCAAACAATGCTTCAGCAAGCGCACGACAAAGCTCTGTCTTACCAACGCCAGTTGGACCTAAGAATATAAACGAACCAATTGGTCTTTTTGGGTCTTTCAGACCAACTCTTCCACGCCTTATCGCTCTTGCAACAGCTCTTACAGCTTCATCCTGCCCAACCACACGTTTGTGTAAAACCTCTTCTAATTTCAACAGTCTTTCAGATTCATCTTCTGTGAGCTTGTTAACAGGAATACCTGTCCAGCTTGCCACAATATATGCAATATCATTTTCAGTCACAATTGGCTGAGCCTTTTGCTGATCGTTAGTCCACGAATTCTTAACCTTTTCAAGTTCTTGGCGAAGTTTTATAATCTCATCTCTTATCTTTGCTGCTTTTTCATATTCTTGAAGCCTGATTGCCTCTTCTTTTTCCTTCTCAAGCTTTTCAATCTTCTCTTCATGCTCTTTTACATGAGGCGGAAGTGTGTACATTTTAAGTCTCACACGCGATGCGGCCTCATCAATAAGGTCTATTGCCTTGTCTGGTAAGTATCTGTCCGTAATATACTTTGTAGAAAGATCAACAGCAGCTTTTATAGCCTCATCTGTTATCTTAACACCATGATGAGCCTCGTACTTGTCTCGAAGCCCTTTTAATATTTGAATGGTCTCTTCTGGTGTTGGCTCACCAACCAAGATGGGTTGGAACCTTCTCTCTAAAGCTGCATCTTTTTCTATATGTTTTCTGTACTCATCAAGCGTTGTTGCACCAATTACTTGAATCTCACCGCGTGCAAGAGCTGGTTTTAAAATATTTGATGCGTCAATTGCCCCTTCTGCCGCACCAGCACCAATGATAGTATGCATCTCATCAATAAAGAGAATAACATTCCCTGCTTTTCTAACTTCTTCCATTGCCTTTTTTAGCCTTTCTTCAAACTCGCCTCTGAACTTTGACCCTGCAACCATTGCAGAAAGATCCAAAGCAACAACCCTTTTGTTTCTCAAAAGCTCTGGAACATTTCCTTCGACAATCTTTTGGGCAAGCCCTTCAACTATTGCTGTTTTACCAACACCGGGCTCACCAATTAAACATGGGTTGTTTTTTGTCCTTCTCGACAAAATCTGGATAACTCTTTCTATTTCCTTTTCACGTCCAATAACAGGATCAATCTTGCCCTCAAGTGCAAGCTGTGTCAAATCCCTGCTAAATTGATTCAGAGTTGGTGTATTTTGTGTCTGGAAATTTATCTGCTGTTGAGGCGATACCCCACCCATATTTTTAGCATCCTCGTTCAAAAGTTTCATGATTTCTTCAAACAATTTTTGTGGGTCGACACCCAAATCCATTAATATTCTCACAGCAACACTTTCGCCCTCGCGCATAATAGCAAGCAAAATGTGTTCTGTGCTGATATATGTGCTGCCAAGCCTTCGTGCTTCCATAAACGCAATTTCAAATACCCTCTTTGTCCTGGGTGTAAATCCTGTTGGCGGCTGCGGAAGCTGATAATCACCTCTGCCAATTAGCTCTTCTATCTCGTCAATCACCTTTTCTTCAGTAACACCCTGGCTTTGCAAAACTCTTGCCGCAATACCGCCACCTTCTCTAATCAATCCCAAAAGTAGATGTTCTGTCCCAACGTAGTTATGACCAAGCTCGGCAGCAGATTGCTGCGCAAGCATTATCGCCTTTTCTGCTCTTTCTGTAAATCTTCCTTGGAACATTTTTTAAAACCTCCTTTAGTCTAAAATTTTTCTTATAAGCTCTGCTCTTTTTATGTCCCTTTCCTCGGGTGTCATTTCCCTTCCAAAATAGTCTTGTATCATAGCTGGTTGAATCAAGTTAAGAAGCACATCTATCTTATCAATTGTAACCTCTTTTATAATACCCATACTGATACCCATTCTCACGTCTGAAATTAATTTTAGTGCCTCGTTCGATGAGATATTTCTCGCATATTTCAAAATTCCAAAAGACCTGTATACCTTATCTTCGATAAATGCTCTGTTCTCATTCAAAAGTTTTAGTCTTGCTTGACGTTCTTGTTCAATTATCTGGTTTGTGATGGAAATAACATTTGCAATAATGTCCTCTTCTGGCTGCCCTAATGTAATCTGGTTCGAAATCTGATAAAGATTCCCTACAACCTCACTTCCCTCACCATAAAAGCCTCTTACAGCAATACCAAGTTTTGTAATTGTCTCAATGATTTCCTTCATATAACCAAGAAGGGTAAGTGCCGGAAGATGAAGCATGAAAGACGCTCTCAGTCCTGTTCCAACATTGGTGGGACAGGATGTAAGATATCCCCATGTTTCGTCATAAGCATATGGAAGGTGCTCTTCTAGAAAGTCATCAATTCTGTTTGCATCCTCCCAGGCCATCTGGATGTTTTGCCCTCTGTACAACACCTGGATTCTTAAATGATCTTCTTCATTTATCATGATACTTATATTTTCATTCTGGTCAATTGCAACAGCACTTTTTATCTTTGACGAGACCAAAGCAGGTGATATTAAGTGTTTTTCAATCAAAACCTGTCTTTTTAAAAGCGGCAATTTTCTTATTTCATAAAAATCAAATTTGTATTGCTTATTTCTTGAAATCACATCTCTTACCCTATCTATTACAAGACCAGCATCATAATCGTTCATTTTTATAGTAAAGGGAACATCTGAAAGATTTCTTGCAAGTCGAATTCTACTTGTTACAACAACTTCGTCCATTTTACAAATCACTCCCGAGCAAGTTTCTTCTCAAGTTCTCTTATCTTGTCTCTAATCTCTGCAGCCTTCTCAAACTCTTCATTTTTTATAGCTATATTTAACTCTATCTTAAGCTTGTCAATCTCCCTTTTGATTGCAATATTTTCCCCCATCTTAGTGGGAATCTTTCCAACATGCTTTGTATTGCCATGAATTCTTCTGAAAATAGGATAGAGCTTTTCTGAAAAAGAGTTATAACACATTGCACAGCCAAATCTACCTGTTCGTTTAAATTCTTCAAAAGTCATGCCACAACCCTTGCATGTAATTTGTATCTCAAAAGAAGGTTTTATTACCTGAGTGCCAAAAGCTGGTTCTAATATTCCGGCTAAAAAGTTTGTAACCGAAAAAGGTGTATCAAATTCTATGGTGCCTTTTTGCTTTGCACATACCTCACAAAGATGCATCTCTGTCTTAATGCCGTTTATAATCTGCGTATAGTGAACAGTTGCTGGGCGCTTGCCACAATTTTCGCAAAGCATTATAAAACTCACCATCCTTTACGAAAACCTCTACTTATAAATATTACCCGTTCATAAGCGAAATTATCATAGCTTTTAAAATTAACATCCTTAAAGTATCTTTCAAAGGTTGATTTATGGGTAGAGACTTGTCATTCAACGCTGCTTTCATCAAATTTGCTTCTCTCTGAGTTATAGCACCGTTTTCTAACAAGCACTCAATAATTTCGTTTGCTTGATGCTGGGTAACAGGAGAATTTATGTTATTTAGGATATTCTCAAGCAGATTTGAACTATTTTCAAACTTTATCTTTACTATACGTATTGAACCGCCACCACCGCGCTTGCTTTCTATATAATATCCTCTTTCGATTGTAAAACGTGTTGAAAGAACATAGTTTATCTGTGACGGTGCACAGTTGAAAAAGTTTGCAAGCTCATTTCTCTGAATCTCAACTTCACCATCTTTTTTTTCAATTAGCTGCTTTATAAATTCCTCAATGATATCGGACAGTCTTGGCATAAAAACCTCCCCCGTCTTAAGACCCGTGTTGACTTTGACTATCTTTGACCTTGTAATTATATTTTAATATATTTTCTTTTTAAATGCAAGATATTTCTTGTTGTTAAGATGTGATAAATATATTATAATGTCTTGTATAAAATACTAAAAAGAGAGGAACAACAAGCCGTTGAAACTCAAAAAAATTTTAGCAGTGATCTTGCTTATTTTACTTGCAATTGCGCTGGTAACATCTGTAGCTATAAAAACTGAGCAAATACTCACAAGTGTGATTTTAAAAAGCCATCACAATGCTGAAAAAACTGCCCCTCCATCTTCTCTTGCTCAAAAAAATTTTAAGATTCAGCCCTTTAATATTATATCAAAAAATTTAAATGAGGTAAGCAATACAAATAAAAGCAAAGCACAAAAATTTCTAGAGCCAGTAACCAGATCAGTTTATGAGACAACTAAACCTTTTAGTCCGGTATTAGATCTACATGGTACCTCAAATACTAAAAACATCTCTAAAAAGGTTATATACCTAACAATAGATGACGGACCATCATCTGAGACACCTAAGATTCTTGAGATTTTAGAAAAAGAAGGTATAAAAGCTACTTTCTTTGTTGTTGGATACAACTGTGTAAAATATCCAAATTTTCTCAAGCAAATTTATCAAAAAGGCCATCTAATTGGCAATCATTCGTACTCGCACAAGTATAAAGTAATTTACAAAAGTTTCAAAAATTTTGCTGACGACTTTAATAAAGCCCAAGATGTGATATATCAAATTACAGGGATAATGCCAAAATATTATAGATTCCCTGGCGGGTCTTTAAACAAGGTATCACCTCAAATAAAA
This sequence comes from Caldicellulosiruptor sp. F32, assembly GCF_000404025.1. NCBI lineage: Bacteria > Bacillati > Bacillota > Caldicellulosiruptorales > Caldicellulosiruptoraceae > Caldicellulosiruptor > Caldicellulosiruptor sp. F32. The sequence goes on along the minus strand of NZ_APGP01000032.1, from coordinate 19,496 downwards.
AAGTTTTTTGACAAAAACAAGGTAATATACATTGACTGGAATGCTATAACCGGTGATTCATCAAAGAATCATGAAAAACTTACTTACAAGGATATAATCAAAATGACTTTTGCAAGTATAAAGAATAAAAATCAAATAGTGCTTCTTATGCACGACAGTCCTACAAAGAAAAATGTCATTGAAGCTTTGCCCTATATAATTAAAACTTTAAAATCTAAGGGCTATGTCTTTGAAACAGTAGACAAAATGCCAAAACCTTTGCAATTTAAAACAAAAGCCGCATCATCACACTGATGCGGCTTATTTAGCCCCATTTTATTTTAACCTGCAGCAATTTTACCTTGTTGCTCTTATCTTAGAAAAGCAATCACTGCAGTATATGGGTCTGTCATTTCTTGGCTTGAACGGAACCTTTGTCTCTTTTCCGCATGCGCTGCAAACTGCATCGTAAAGTTCACGTCTTCTTTCTTGTCTACCTTCTCTTCTTTGCATAGCCTTTCTCTGGTCTCTGCACTCTTTGCATCTTGTTGGTTCGTTCTTGAACCCTTTTTGCGCATAAAATTCTTGTTCACCTGCTGTGAACACAAACTCTCTTCCGCAATCCTTGCAAACTAATACCTTGTCTTGATACATTCTAAAATTCCCCTCACTTCATGGATTTAGATTTTTCTGACGTCTATTGTTCACCCTGAACAACCAACGTCTTTTTAATTATAACCCCATTTTCTCTATTTGTAAATAGCAAATTGAAAAAATTTTTTACTCCTCTTCTTCCTCGGTCATTTGAGCTTTTGCTGCCTCAATTACTTTCTGAGCAATATGGCTTGGCACCTCTTCATATCTTACAAACTCCATTGTAAACCAGCCTCTGCCCTGTGTCATAGACCTCAAATCTGTTGCATACTTGAACATCTCAGCAAGCGGTACCTCTGCCTCTATCTTTTCCATGTTCTTATCGACAGGCTCCATTCCTAAAACTCTCCCTCTTCGCCTGTTCAAATCTCCCATTATGTCGCCTGTGTAACTTTCCGGTACAACAACTTTGACATTCATGATTGGCTCAAGAAGCACTGGGTTTGCCTGTGCCAATCCTTTCTTGTACGCAAGAGAGGTCGCAACCTTGAAGGCAAGCTCTGAGGAGTCAACTGGATGGTATGAACCGTCAACAAGTGTTGCTTTGAGGTTCATGACAGGATAACCTGCTAAAACACCCTTTTTAATGCATTCTCTCAATCCCTTTTCAACAGCTGGTATATATTGCTTTGGTACAGCTCCACCAAAGATTTTTTCCTCAAACACTAAATCTTCCACTGGACTTGGCTCAAATTCAATAAATACATGTCCGTACTGACCATGTCCACCTGTTTGTTTTTTGTACTTTCCTTCACTTTTAACCTTTTTTCTGATGGTCTCTCTATATGGAACTTTTGGCTCGGACAATACAACAGATACCCCGAACTTATTTTTTAGCTTATTTACAATCACATCAATGTGAAGCTCGCCAATTCCGTATATGATGTTCTGGCCTGTTTCATTGTTTTTTTCTATTTTAAATGTCAAATCTTCCTCCATTAACCTATGAAGCCCATTTGAAATCTTCTCTTCATCGCCCTTTGCTTTTGGTTCAATTGCAAGCATAAGCCATGGACGCGGAAATTCAATTGTTTCAACTTGAAGTAACTTAGATTGGTCACACAAAGTAGTATTTGTAAGCGTAGATTGCAGCTTTGTCACAACACCTATATCACCTGCTTTTAGCTCTGCAGTTGGTATTTGTTTTTTGCCTCTTACAATAAAAAGCTGGGAAATCTTTTCTTGTCTGTCTGATGAGGTATTGTAAAGGGTCATATCAGGTCTGAGGGTCCCAGTCAAAACCTTGAGAAATGTAATTCTGCCAACAAATGGATCAGCAACTGTTTTAAACACAAATGCGCAAGCTGGCAAACTTGTGTCTGGCTTTAGAATAATCTCACTATTATTCTTCACATCTCTTGCTTTGAACTCTTTTTCAGCTGAGGAAGGAAGAAGCTTTGCAATCGCATCCAAAAGCTCTTTGACACCTAAATTTTTCAAAGCTGAGCCACACATGACTGGAAATACTGACCTTGAAAGCACACCAAGCTTCAAGCCCATGAAAATTTCATCTGTTGAAATCTCCTCACCTGAAAAATACTTTTCCATAAGCTCTTCATCGTTTTCTACAGACGCCTCTATTAAATTATTTCTGAGCTCCTCAACTCTATTAATCAACCCGCTCGGGATTGAAACTTCCTTTGCGGAGTTGTTCTCATACACATATGCCTTTTTTGAAATGATGTCTACAAAGCCCACAAATTTTCCATTTTCAATTATTGGATACTGAATTGGAATTGCCTTTGGAGTCAAAACATCACCAATCTTTTTTAGTACCTTTTCAAAATCAGCATTCTCTTCATCCATCTTATTTACAAAAATTAGAACTGGCAACTTTTTGTTTTCTGCAAACTCCCATCCTTTTTCTGTCCCAACTTGCACACTTGTCTTTGCACCAATTACCAAAACTGCAGATTCTGCAACATGTATAGCTTCACAAACCTCACCCACGAAGTCAAAATAACCTGGCGTGTCAAGCACATTTATTTTGTAATCTCCCCACTCAAGTGGCTCAACTGTCATTGAAATAGAGATTCGTCTTTTTATCTCCTCAGGGTCAAAGTCAGAAGTGGTTGTACCGTCTTCTGTTCTGCCAATTCGGTCAATACACTTTGCATTAAAAAGCATGCTGTCTGTCAGAATTGTCTTTCCATCTCCGCCGTGTCCAAGTAAAACTACATTTTTAATATACTGCGGAGCGTATTCTTTCATATTACATTCCCCCTTGAATTTTGACTATGAGAAATTTGTAGATACTAATAAGATATTCTACATCAAAAACGAAAATCCTTTTTAAACTTGATATTCTCATAGACATTTTTGAAAAAGTACAATGCTTTAAACAAAACAAATTTTAAAATACTATACAAAAACACTGTTGATTAAATAAAAGTATTTCTGTAAAATTTTAATTAGAAACATCTTTATTTGCATCAATAAAATACTGAAAAGGAGTAGTAAAAAAAGATGAGAAAAGTCACAATTGATGAATTGCAAGAAGGTATGAAGCTTGCAAGAGATGTGTTTACTGAAAATGGCAAGCTTTTGCTTCCCGAAGGATTTATCATAAAGCCCTCATTTATTGAAAAACTAAAGGAATACAATATTGACAGTGTTTATGTTGAAGATGAAATAACAAAAAATTACGTAAAGGAAGAGATTATTTATCATGAAACATTTATTGCAATTCAAGATTTGATGGTCTCAGCAAAGACAGGTGAAATTGTTGACCCCTTTGTTGCTCGTGAGATTGTTAATGATATTGTTGCCGAGATAATTCAAGAAGAGGATGTATTTTTGAAGATTGTTGGATTTAGAGATGTTGATAATTATACATATTTTCATTCAGTAGATGTTAGCATCTTTTCTGCGATAATAGGAAAGCTTTTAGGTTTTGAGAGAAAAAAGATAGAAGATTTAGCCTTAGCAGCTTTGCTACATGATTTTGGTAAGATGAAGATTCATCCAGAAATTCTGAATAAACCGGCAAAACTTACAGATGAAGAGTTTGAAGAAATGAAAAAGCACACTATTTATGGATATCAAATGGTCAAAAATATGGAAGGGATTTCAGAAGAGATTGCAGAAGTAGCACTTTTACACCATGAAAGGCTTGACGGGTCAGGCTATCCACTAAAATTAAAAGGTGATAAGATTCCTATTTTTGCAAGAATTATAGCAATTGCAGATGTGTATGATGCTCTTACAGCTGACAGAGTTTACAAGAAAAAGGTGGTGCCCACTAAAGCAGCTGATTACCTTTTAAAATATGCAGGAGTTCAGTTTGACAAAGAGATTGTACAAAAGTTTTTGAAGATGGTTGTGAAATACCCTGTTGGATGTTTTGTTGTTCTTAACACAGGTGAAATTGCAATCGTGTATGAAGAAAATCCATTCAATAAAACAAGGCCTATTGTAAAAGTGGTTGCACGGAAGGAAGGCCCACCAGTACTCACCCCATACTACATAGACCTTGCCCAGGACCAAAAGAGAGAGATTATTGATGTTATAAATTACTAATACAATCTTTTTTTATTCCTTTTTGCTAACAAGACTGATATAAGGTACTGCATTTGTGCTATAGCTTGAGGTCTGTCCTTTTATCAATTTAAAATACCCTGCAGAGGCTATCATCGCTGCATTGTCTGTACAGTACTTAAAATCAGGGACGTAAAATTCTATTTGATGCTCACTACATCTTCTTGAAAGTTCTTCCCTGAGTTTTGAGTTAGCAGCAACCCCACCTGCAATTGCAACTCTTTTTATGTTTGATTCAAGAGAAAGCTTTATTGTCTTTTCTACCAAAGTGTCAACCACTGCCTTTTGGAATGATGCTGCTACATCCTCTACCTTAAAGTTCTCTCTACGCTGGTTTAAAGTATGCACATGGTTTATAACAGCAGATTTTAGCCCGCTAAAACTAAAATTGTACCCTTCCACATCAGCTAAAGGGTACTTATATTTTTCTTCATCTCCATGTCTTGCAACTTTATCTATTGCAGGCCCACCAGGATACCCCAAACCCAAATACCTTGCGATTTTGTCAAACGCCTCGCCTGCTGCATCATCTCTTGTCTTTCCAACAACTTCATATCTGTCAAAGTCTTCTAAAATAATCAGATTTGTATGCCCACCTGAGACAACCAAAACTATTAAAGGCGGTTTGAGCTTGGAATAGGTAATGAAATTTGCGTATATATGTCCTTCTATATGGTTTATGGCAATAAAAGGTATCTTTCTGGCATAGCTTAGTGCCTTGGCAAACGAAAGTCCAACAAGAAGAGAACCAACAAGCCCAGGCCCATAAGTTGCCGCAACTGCATCTATTTTATCAATATCTATATCTGCCTCTTTTAAAGCCATGTCAACTACATACGAAATCTTCTCAACATGTTTTCTTGAAGCTATCTCTGGAACAACTCCACCAAATTGATTGTGAATCTCAATTTGAGAATACACAATGTTTGAAAGAACCTCTCTGCCATCCTTTACAATAGCAGCTGCTGTCTCATCACATGATGTTTCAATACCAAGTACAAGCATCTATAATTTGCATCTCCCTTTCAATGTTCTTTTGAGTAACGTTTTTATTATACCAAATTTTTAATTTGGTTTTAATAAAATATAAGTCGTATTTTTGGTATAATATAAGAGTCTATTAAAATTTTCAAAGGAGGCATGAGTTTTGAGCACTTTTCAAGCAATCTTTTTGGGAATACTTCAGGGTTTGGGAGAATTTTTGCCTATTTCGAGCTCTGCTCACCTTATTATATTCCCATGGCTTTTTGGATGGAAGGAACACTCACTGGTATTTGATGTAGCTTTGCATTTAGGTACTCTTTTGGCGGTACTTGTATATTTTTGGAGAGACTATATCGAGATAATAGTAAAAGGTATTACACAGCCAAAATCAGACCAAGGAAAACTTCTGTGGTTTATAATAGTAGCAACAATTCCAGGAGCAGGGTTTGGATACTTCTTTGAAAACATTGTTGAGAATGTGTTCAGAAAACAGTACCTATTAATTGCTGTGGTACTTGCAGTTTTCGGGTTTATTTTATACTATGTCGATAAAACTGCTAAAAATAAATTTACGCTTTCGAATATGAACATCTTACAAGCAGGACTGATTGGAATTTCACAAGCATTTGCACTTTTTCCGGGAATATCTCGTTCAGGTATTACAATGACAACAGGGCTTTTACTGGGGCTTAAAAAAGAAGCTGCTGCAAAGTTTTCTTTCTTGATGTCAGCGCCAATCATCTTTGGAGCTGGTGCTGTGTCACTTTTGAAAAACATACATGATGTTTCAAGCCAGTTTTCAAGCTTTGCAATAGGATTTTTTACTTCTGCAATTGTTGGATTTTTAGCTATACATTTTTTGCTTGATATAGTGAGAAAAAGTGGATTTAAGATATTCGCTTACTATAGATTCTTACTTGCAGCATTTATTTTAGTTGTCTTTTTTTTAAGAATGTAGACAAGAGCATCATCATAATTACTCCAATACCAAGATAGCCCATAAGAGAATACAGACTTCTTAGAAGCTGCTCAAAACCATTAAAACCCAAAAGTAAAGCTGTAATCATTATGATATTTTGAATTTCTGAACTTTTGATAGAATAACAAAGTCCCACATAGTTTGCCAAAATTGTTGTAAGTATCTCCAAAAATGTACACAATATAAGGATGGCTTGTAATACATGATTGTCAGTTGCCTTCAAAAGTGGCATCTGTGAGGTTTGAGAAGAAGGATTTGAAAGTATAATTATGTTTATGAAATTCAACAATATAAAAATTAAAATAGAAGCTATGATAATACCAACTTTTAGTTCTCTGGTTTTAAACCTATTTTTTAACTTATATATTACAGGAAATGCTAAAAGTGAATTGTATGTTGCATATAATATCGGTGAGAGAGGGGTAGAGTAAAGTTTTTTCAAAGAATCTGTGAGTACATCAAACTGTAGTAATACCTCTTTAGAAAATGTGTCTTTTAAAAAAATTATAAAAATCGTACTAATTAGCAAACTTACAACTACTTTATTCACATTAATGACAGAAGTAAAACCGTGGCTGTAGATGACAATACTCAATACAAAGCAAAGAATTGTAAAGAGATACCTGTTTACCCCCAAAAATTCAAAGCCGAGCTGCCCAAAAGCTGAAAACATTACAATTAAAGTCACAAATGAAAATAACATGATATACAACCTTAAAACTTTATTTAAAATACCATTTTCAAATACAGTGTTTGAAAAGTATAATAAAATCAAAAATATTAGAAATGATGCTACACTGATATACCAAAAACTGGTTGATTTATACTGAGAAAAGAAATAGAAAACCTCTTGACCTGTTGAAAAACCAGCTCCAATAATTGAGCCGAGAATTGTTGATGCAATTGCAAAAAATATTGTCATAACTTTGTGTTCTCCTAACATTCTTTTTTCTCAATTAAATGTATTATACTCTTTTATTTAATATGAATACAAACATACTGGAGGAAAAAGGAAATGGAAGTTCTAAAACAAATCTTTATTTCAATTGCAGAATATTTATCACAATTTGGATATTTAGGAATATTTATTGGTATGACTCTTGAGTCTGCATGCATTCCTATTCCTTCTGAGATAATCTTACCACTTGGTGGATATTTGGTTTATAAAGGTATTGGAAATATATTCTCTATGAGCTTAGTAGCAACACTCGGTGGTTATGCTGGCTCTGTAATTGCATATCTAATTGGATATTATGGAGGTCGACCCTTTATCCTAAAATATGGGAAGTATTTCTTTATCTCAAAACACGACTTTGAAAGAGCAGAAAAATTCTTTCAAAAAAGAGGAGAGATTACAATATTCATAAGCCGTCTTTTGCCAGTAATAAGGACGTTTATCTCACTTCCTGCTGGAATTGCAAGGATGAATTTTGTTAAATTTTCTGTGTATACAATCTTAGGTTCGTTTCCTTGGTCTTTAGTATTTGTGTACCTTGGCAAAAAGCTTGGAGATAACTGGAGAACAATTGAAGAGCATTTAAAAGGCTTAGATTATTTTATCTTGGCTGTTTTGATAATCGCTATTTTAGGATACGTAATTATCAAGCTGACACGGTCTAAAAAGAGGGTTGATGTTGAATAAATATTAATATTGGTGTATAATTATAAAAAATTTGATTAGTGAGGTAGTAAAAAATGAAAATAGATGAGATTATTTCTTATGATAAACAGTACTATGTAAATGTTTTTGGCGACAGAATCCCAATTGCATTTGAAAAAGGTGAAGGCTGCATACTTTATGATACAGAAAACAGAGAATATCTTGATTTTATCTCTGGAATTTCAGTGTGCAACTTGGGCCACAGCCACCCGAAATTTGTTGCAGCTTTAAAAGACCAAATTGAAAAATTAATCCACACATCAAGCCTTTTTTATATAGAAAATCAGACCCTTTTGGCTAAAAAACTTTGTGAAATTTCACCTTTTGACAAGGTATTCTTCTGCAATTCAGGTGCTGAGGCAAATGAAGCTGCTATAAAGCTTGTAAGAAATTATTTTTACAAAAAAGGAAGCAATCGATATAAAATCATAACACTTATAAACTCATTTCATGGAAGAACTTTAGCAACAACTGCTGCAACAGGACAAAAGAAGTATCAAAAACCATTTGAACCAATGCCAGAAGGATTCTTGAATGTTGAAGCTGATATTGAGAAAATAAGAATTGCAATAGATGACAAGACAGCAGCTATCATGATTGAACTTGTACAGGCAGAAGGTGGAATTAAGGTTCTTGAAAAGAAATTCGTAAATGAAATTTACAAGCTCTGCAAGGAAAACGGAATTTTACTTATAATTGATGAAGTTCAAACAGGAATTGGACGATGTGGAAGCCTGTTTTGCTTTGAACAGTATGACATTGTACCAGATATAATAACACTTGCAAAGGGACTTGGAAATGGTGTTCCAATTGGTGCAATGCTTTGCAAAAAAGAGGTTGCAAGCTTTGAACCTGGTGAGCACGGTTCTACATTTGGCGGGAATCTTTTAGCAACAAGAGCAGCTTTAGAGGTATTGAAGATAATTGAAGAAGAAAATATAATCGATAATGTAAAGAATATGGGTAGCTATTTAAAACAAAAGCTTTTAGAACTAAAAGAGCTTTTTAAATCAATTGTAGATGTCCGTGGTTTAGGACTATTGATTGGAGTGGAATTTTCTTTCCCTGTTAAAGATATGGTAAAAGAGCTTGCATTAAATGGGCTTTTGACAAGCAGTTGCGGTGGGGGTAATGTTGTAAGGTTTGCCCCGCCCTTGATTGTTCAAAAAGAACATATTGACAGAGCGATAGAAATCTTCAAAGAAGTGGTGAAAAGGTATGACAACATGGGAAGAGCTTGAAAGAAGCTGTCTTTCTTGCACAAAATGCCCAATTTCAAAGGACAGGACAAATGTTGTAATTGGAGATGGCAACAAAAACGCAAAGCTCATGTTTATTGGCGAAGCACCGGGTGAAGAAGAAGATAAGCAAGGAAAACCTTTTGTTGGAAGAGCAGGAAAGCTTTTTGATCTTGTGTTGGATGCTCTTGAACTTTCACGTGAAAATGATTTTTATATATGCAACATCCTGAAGTGTCGACCACCCAACAATCGTGTACCTACAGAGTATGAGGCACAAAATTGTCTACCATTTTTACGGGCGCAAGTAAAACTTGTGCAGCCCAGAATAATAGTCTGTCTTGGCGCAACTGCGATGAAGTATATCCTTGGTAGAAATCTTAAAATCACCCAAGACAGAGGTAAGTGGTTTCAAAAAGGTGAGTTTCACATTATGGCTACATACCATCCAGCAGCACTTCTTCGCGATCCCAGCAAAAGAGAGGATTTTTACAGGGATCTGAAAAGTGTAAAAGAGAAGTTAAAAGAAATGATTCAATTTTAAAAGGGCTGTAAACAACCTATGCAGAAGTGTTTACAGCCCTTTTAAATTTTATGGAATTTTAACTTTTAAGACATTACCTCCAACTATTCTATCAGTATAAATTGCGTAAATTGTTATATAGTAGTAATACCCTCTCTTTATCTCTTTATATTCATTGTTTGTTAAATACTTATCCTTTGCTTTTACATTTATTGAGGTAATATTTCTATCAGTTATTGTTGCCAGCAAACCATCTTTTATATAGTCAGGTGTTGAATTGTTTTCTGAGATAACTATTTTATATCCTAACAATTTATCATTATCTATTTTGTTCCATCTTAGAGATATATATCTTATACCAAAAAATTTTTTTATGGTCTTCGCTTCAAGTTTTGGCCTTAGCTTTGCTATGTCTAAGTTTGAGTAATAAACTGCTTTTACACTATTGCCCGCAACAAACCTGTCTTGATACTGGGCAGTCACGCTAAAATAATACTCCTCACCATCTCTTAAATACTCACCAAAGTCTCCTCCCTTATAAGGTATAGTATTGTCAATTGTTATTTGGGTCGTATTCTTATCATTAATGAAAACAAGATAGCCATTATCAGGATACTTTGGTTCCTTATTTTTCTTAGAAATTACTACATAGTATCCAATTAACCTCGAATCATTTATTGGTTGCCAGCTCAGGACAAATTTATTATCTTTATACTCATACTTCACATAGGGTTTTTCAAAATAATTAGGTACTACTGGCATTTTCAGTTTTATCGAATTGCCTTTTACATACACATTGTTGTCATAAATAGCAGTTACACTAAAATAATACTCTTCTCCACTTTTTAGGTAAACTCCAAAATCACCATTATTATATTTTGAGTCCACGCTTATTTCAATGTAAGTATTATCTCTGTTATTGAATATAGTGAGATAGCCATCCTTAGGATACTCAGGTTCAATATTGTTCTTGGAAATAACAACTGCATATCCTTTTAATCTGGTGTCGTTTATCCTATTCCAAACCAAAACTACCTTATCGCCTTTTGTGTATCCACTCACGTTGGGTTTTTGATAACCGGGCTGCTGATTATTTTGAGCTCCATTGTTATCGTCATAAGTTATTTTTTCCTCTTTGGTATTAATAACATTATAAAGAAGCATAGCTGCTTGGGCACGTGTAAGAACACCTTGTGGGTCAAACCTTAACTGATTAGAATTGGTAACTGGGTTACCTATCATAATGCCTTTTGAAATTGCTATTGCAATATATTTCATTAAATTAGGCGATATTTGGTCTTTGTCAATGTAATTATTTAATATGCTCATATCTACATTCTCATTTTGTAAACCTTTTGCTTTAACAAGCGCAACAGCCATATCTTCTCTCACTGCATAATCAGAAGGTTTAAAGTAGTCACCATTTGCAGTTCTAAATCCTGTCAAATAATATTTTGCACTTTCAACATATGGATAAGCCCAATGATCCTTAGGAACATCTTTAAAGGATGGCGTATCTGTTACTTTTATCGGTAGATTTAGTGCTACCACCATTATTCTTGCAAATTCCGCACGAGTCACAGGATTGTCAGGTCTGAAAGTATTGTCTGGATAGCCCGTAATAATTCCTCTTTCAACCATAAACTTTACAGCATTATAAGCCCAGTGATTTTGCGGTAAATCTGAAAAAATAGGACTTGATGTGTCTTGAGCAAAAGCAATTGCAGAAAAAATTTGTACAATAGCAAAAACCAACATCACACATATCAGCAATAGACGTTTTTTAAATACTTTCATCCTCCTCTGAACCCCTTTCTTAAATTAATTTTGCTTATGATACTTCCATTATAACCATAATTTTTATAATTTATATTATCAAATGATTACAAAATTGTGTAATTTATTTCTAACCTTATTTTTGATTGATTTACCAACTAAATTTTGCGATAATTTTAATATAGCGATTTTCTCAAAAGTGGTGACTTTGACATTATGATAGAACTTTATGACCAAATTTCGAAATTACGAAATATTCTTGAGAAATTGAGCTCCTATGTATTATATGTCTCAACTGAAAAAAATATAGAGGATATTCTCCTTCAAACCATTGATATATGTTTAGAACTTACAACAAGTGATGGTGCCACAATTTATCTTAAAGAAATGATAGAAAACGAGGAAAAACTTGTAATCAAAGCTACAAAAAATCAATCAGTCAATTTTGAATTCTACTTGGGATACTCACTGCCTATAAACTCTATTAGTTTAGCAGGATATGTTGCTTCTAACCGCAAACCTGTGGTTATAAATAAAACTTTATCTTTACCTGAAAATCATGAATATAGGCAATTCAAATTTTTTGACAGGAGTTTGCATTATATTACAATTAACACTATAACAGTACCAATTTTTGATTACACAAACAGTGTTATAGGAGTTTTGCAAGTTGTTAATAAGAAGGCAAAACCTCAATTAAAACTTGAAGAAAATAATGCTCATCTATTTACTATTGACTATACTGATAACGATGCAAGAATAATATTAGCAATCTCGGCACTTTTAGGAATTATTTTAGAGAGAATTTGGCTTCATCAAAAAAATGATCAACTGATAACAAATACTCAAAAGATGCTAAGTAATATTTTCGACTCGGTAAAAAAATCAATTTTGACTTTAAATGATATAATGCTGACAGGTCAGCAAAAGTTCATAGAGTATCTTCAAGCTGAGAAAAGAAAAAAAGTTCTTGAGTTTAAAGAAGGACTTGAACTTTGTAAAAAACAAATTGAACTCTCAAAAGTTACTGAAACAATTATAACTGTATGTTATTTATCAATCGAAACTTCAGATAATAAAGTATCAAATATATTCTATGAAGTACTTTCATCAGAAATAAGAATATATGACATTCCTGTAATGGTAAAAGAAAATGAGTATGTCCTTTTGCTTTACAACGTTGACTTGATAAAAGCTAAAATGATTGCCAAAAGGATAGAAAGAAAAATGATTGAAAAGGCAAATTCACAAAATTATAACCTTCCATTCAAAACCAAATGGAGTTTTTATGAAATAAAACCTTCAGAAGAAAAAGCTCTTGAGGAAATATTTGAAAGTTTAAAAAGTACTCTTGGAGATCTTTAAATTGTTTTTAATTTATTAATTAAGAAATGGTGGTGAAAAAAATGTCAAAGGAAAACCCTTTAAAATTTCTGGGAATCGGAAGTGCTTTTAATCCTAATTATAACAATACCTCTGCTTACTTTGAATTGGAAGATAATCTTTTTTTAATTGACTGTGGTGGAGGTATATTTAACTCCCTTTTGAGTTTGAAACTACTTGAAAAATATCTACATTTAAATGTTTTAATAACTCATACACACCCTGACCACATTGCAAGTTTAGGTCAATTAATCTTGTATTGTTATTATCAACTAAGCAAGAAAATAACTCTTATCTTCCCTCAACCTGAAATAATATCAAATTTACTTGACTATATGGGTATCAGAAATGAGATATACACTTTGAAAACCCCTCAGGACTTTGTTAACTATCTCAGTAAACTTACGGTAATATCCTTAGAACAAGTTCATGTAAATGAATTGCCTTGTTTTGGATATCTAATTTACTTGAATAATGTAACATTTTATTACAGTGGGGACTCAAAATCAATTCCTCTTTATATCCTAACCAAATTTTTAGAAGGCGAAATAGATTTTTTATTCCAAGATACTTGTTCAGAAAATCATAACCATCATCCCCATCTTTCCATAAAGGAACTTTCAGAACAAATACCACCCTCAAAAAGAAAACAGGTTTATTGTATGCATATTGATGAAAGGTTTGATGTAAATTTAGCTAAAAATTTAGGTTTTAATATACCTCAAGAAATTGTAGCTGAGAGGGATGCAAAAAAATGATCGAATATAATAATCCCCAAGATTTAAAAAGACTAATCAGAAAACTCAATAAAATTGGAATTACAATTTCACGGGAGAAAAACGTCGATACCATTTTAGAAATGATCTTAAATGAAAGCATTGACATCACAAATAGTGATGGTGGTACCCTCTATATCGTAAAAGAATTCGAAGGACAAAAATATTTAGTCATCACACTTGCCAAAAACTACTCAGTTGCTTTCAATTACATTGGTTATAAAATACCTATAGATAATCAAAGCATTGTCGGATACGTTGCCCAAAATGGCATTCCTGTTACAATTAACAACATTCAAAATATCCAAAATTCCCATCTGCAGCAGTTTAAACTTTTCGACCAAGCATTACATTATAAAACCCTAAATCTTATGGCAATACCCATGATTGATTATCAAGGCAATGTGATTGGTGTTTTGCAGATAATAAACAAAAAGAAAGACAAGTCCATTAAGCTAACAGAAGACAACATCTACCAAAATATTGTTGACTTTACAAAAGAAGATGAAGAAATTATTTTGTCACTTGCATCTCAAGCGTCTTTATTAATTGAACGAATTCATCTTTACCAAAGGATAGAAAAAAATATTGCAAACACTCGTTATGCTCTAATCAGTTTATTTAATTCTATGAAACAAGTGATTGCAAACTTGAGTGAAGATATTTTAATTGAACAAGAAGAGTTTAAGAAATATGCATCTTTGGACGACCTGACAGGTCTGTTTACGCGAAATGAAGGAATGATTTATTTAGAAAAGCAGATACAACTCTCCAAAATGAATGAAACACACTTTGTTGTTTGCTTTATTGATGTCGATGGACTAAAACAAGTAAATGACACATTTGGCCACCAAATAGGCGATGAACTTTTAAAAAGCTTTGCTCAAATTCTAAAAGAAAGTATCAGAAGTTATGATATAGCATTCAGATATGGCGGAGATGAGTTTGTGTTGATACTTTATAAAGCAACAATAAGAGAAGCTAATATTGTTCTTGCAAGAATCCAAAATAAAATCGACGAGTTTAACGCAAAAGTCCAAAAGCCCTATAAGATTCAAATAAGCTATGGATTTGCTGAATATTCCCCAACTTCCAATTTGAACTCCGAAGACTTGATTAAAATAGCTGATGAGAATATGTACAAGGTCAAGAAAGAAAAGAAAAAAAGTCGACCCTCATATTAATTATGAGGGTCGTTCAAAATATATAAAGGAGTTCGAGGGGTTATGAGGATAGAGGGATTATCTTAGAATGACCATACAAACCTTGAAAAATGATCTGTTTTTAGCTGTTGTTTTTTAAGTTTGACATAAATATTCTTCCCCGCAGACCTATCATAGATGTACCCTTCATATCCTTCACATCTTAGGTGCACATCTTTTTTGAATTTAGCATCTGGTGAAAATTCAATGTACACAGTTCCATTTTCAGCATATATCTGTGCATAAAAGGTAATTGCATCTATTCCATCAGGTAGCGAGTCTTTCTTAAAATCAATTTCTACAAAGCCTACCTGGAATTTTCCTCCTTCATTTGTTACAGTAAAACTACCACTAAATTGAATAGGAGTTTCATCTTGTGCAAAAGCAATGCTACTCAAACCCAATGATAAAATAAATACCAAAAGTATAGCAATTGACCATTTCTTCAAAACATGAAGCTTCATAACTTTTTACACCCCCTTTAAGTTGAGCAAGCAAAGCCTTGCTCATTAATATATCAAAAGGCACCTGACTTTTTAGCCAGGTGCCTCTCTGCCAAAGGTAAATACTCTTTTTACTCCCTTTACCCTTGGACATATGTTTCGGCAGCCTGGCAATCATAGGAAAAGGTAAAACCCTTTTCCGACAGACCCATGGCTTTGCGCCCCTGCCTTTCGACAGGTTTGCCTTTATCGACATATGTGTCTTATTTATTTTTAAAAACTCTGTTCAAACTAGCATTCTTTGTGTATAATTTTTATGTGGTTTTCTAATTATATTATCGCATAAATTTTTAAATTTTCAATAGCTTTTTAAAAAAATTTTTGGGTTGTGAAAAACTATGATTTGTTTTAACTGTGGCAATAAAATTCAATCTCCTAATGCTGAAAAATGTATCTTTTGCGGAATGAAATTTAAGGGTGTGTGTCCATCTTGCAATTCATTATTACCTACCTACATTAATTTCTGCCCTAATTGTGGGGAATTTGTAAGACAAGGTGAAGCTAATCAACAATCTGCTGACGAACTAAAAAAGGTAGCCGTGCTATTTGCAGATATATCAGGATTTACTAAGCTTTCCGAAAAAATAAGCCCTGATGAGGTTAATAATATAATCAATGAATTTTTTGAATATATTTTAAAGCCTGTTTACTACTATGAAGGTACCATAGATAAATTCATTGGAGATTGTGTTATGATACTATTTGGTGCAAAAAACTCTCACTTGGATGACCCAAAGCGTGCTGTGTTGTGTGCTCTTGAAATGTTAAAGCTCTGTAACGAGTTTTCAGTACAAAAAAATTTAAAAATATCAATGAGTATCGGCATAAATTATGGTATAGTTGCAATTGGCAAAGTCGGAGGATATTATGAAAAGGATTATACTGTTATTGGGGACGTTGTTAATGTTGCTCAAAGATTACAAGCAGCAGCACCTGAGAATACTATTTATGTATCAGAGAGTATTTATAGGGAGACTTTTGATTTATTCCTATATTCAGAGGCAAAAGAAATTTATGTTAAAAATAAAAGCAATCCCATAAGGTGTTATATACCTTTAGAAATTATCAATGAAGCTACAACATTTGATGTAATTTCTCGTATCCAGGATAGCTATTTATCAAAACTATTTAATATAATCGCATCAAAAGATACAAATAGCGTTCTTTTACTGGGGCCAAACGGTGTTGGAAAAACTTCTCTTTTAGAAAAATTAACTAATCATTTAGTTGCAAACAATATAAAAACGTATTACATTAGATGCAGTTTTAATAATTATTCGCGTCCTTACTTGTTAATTTCGCAAATAATATGTAAAGTATTAAATGTAAGTGTAGACGATGTGCAAACCATAAAGCAACATCGATTAATCTCTTTTCTTGACTTTTTATTTAAAGATGACTTAGAAAAAAAAGAAACCTGTTTCAAATTTCTTTCTATCATTCTGCAATTAGATATCGAGGATGATTTTAGAAATATTGTTTCATCCATGACCCAAGAAGATTTGGAATTTGAAATTCGGCAAAATGTACTTCTATTTTTTGATGCTTTTTTGAGCTCAAATTTTTCTATTTTTTTAATAGATGACATCCATTATGCTGACATTGAATCAATTCAAATCCTGGAATATTTAAAGACAAATTTGTATTGTGATAAAGTAATCTTTATTATAACTTCAGAAAATGAAAGTATCCACCTTAATGCCGAAAAAACCATCTATGTGCAGAAATTGTCACTTCAGGAAACAGAGGAATTTCTGAAATCTTTCTTTAATGTTAATACTGTTGATGAAAAATTTACTCAGCTAATGGTGGACATATCAGAAGGAAAAATTTCTTATCTTAAAGAGGTTTGTAGATGGCTTTATTTGAATCATCAGTTGTGCATTCAGAACAATAAGCTGTTTCTTCAAAACACTAATATAAATGCTTCAGAAATATTTTATAAAATTGTTGAACACAGACTTTCTCAACTCGATAAGGAATTAATACAATTTTTGAAAATAGCTGCTGTTTTTGGACAAAGATTTAATTTACGTATAGTATTAAATGTTTTAAAACCTTCAAAATCTGAAAATGATATCATCTTAACTCTTTCAAAAAGTAATTTCATTAAATTTGTTGACATAACTTATCAATCTTCAACAGCAGACAAAATCTTCGAATTTGCAAATAATATTATTTTTGAAACAGTCCTGAGGTCAATACCAAAAAGTACTAAAATAAGTCTTCATCTTAAAATTGCCAAATCTATTGAAAAACTATTCAGAGAAAATATTAGTTATTATTACGAGCTTTTGATTTATCATTACCATGAAGCGAACGATATAATAAATTCTTCCAAATATTGTATATTGCTTGCAAATTATTATAAAAAGCAACTTTTGTACAAGTACGCAGTAAAATACTTTAAAATTGCAATTGAAATGTTAGAAAATTACAACCAACAAAAAAACAATCTATATACAAAAGTACTTGAAGAATTATCAAGTTTAGAAAAACAAATGGGTAACTATGTTGAAGCTCTTAAGTACTTAAATATCTTAGATAGCGTAGCAGATGCCGAAAAAAGTCTATTTATAAAATGCGAAATATGTGAATGTCTCATCCTTACTGCTGACTTTGCTAAAGCGAAGGAAATACTCATAGGGCTTGAAAAAAATATTGACAGGAATAGTACCTTATATTCAAAATTAGTCTACCTCAAGAGTCTATTTCAATGTTATACTGGGGCTTCAGATATTAACCAAATTTTGGAAGAGACAGAAACTATAATAATGCAAGATAATGAGATTGAGAATCTTGTGAAAATTTTTAATGTAGTTGCATATACATTTTATAGAAACTATGGAGATATTAATAAGGCAATAAATTACTTACAAAAAGCTAAATCTGCCGCAATTAAAACTAATAATATTGGTTTACGTGTCAAACTTACCAGTAATCTTGGTATTCTTTATTTTCAAACTGGTCAAATTAATAGCGCAATACAAAATTTAACATTAGCCTTAGAAGAAAGCAAAAAAATTTCCGATAGACATACACAAATTCATATTTTGATAAATTTAGGGATAATTTATACAAAGAAAGGACTTCTTAAAAAAGCATACGAATATCTAAACCAAGCTTATGAAAATGCTGAAAAATGGAATTTCTCGTATGAAGAATGTGCTTGCCTACTTAATATAGGCGAAATCTACATTGAAAAAGGTTTATTAATACATAGCTATGAATTGTTTTTAGCCTCACTAAATATCAGCGAAACAAAAATGTTTACTGCCGAAAAAGCTTTGAGTTTTATAAATCTCGCAAAAGTTTTGCTTCTTCTGAAAAATTGGCAAGCTGCTGAAGAATTTCTTAATAAAGCAACAAGTTTTATTAAAAATTTAAAAGACATAGATACATCTTACGAATATCATCTAACTAAGGCAGAGTTTTTTTTGTTGACAAACAATCTTTTGGATGCAGAGAGAGAAATTGATATTTCATTAAAGTTTGCAGAAAAAAACATATTCAGACAAATAGAATGCATAAGAAAGAAAGGGGAGATACTTTCTGCTGCTGAAAAGTACAGTGAAGCAATAGAATGCTTCAAAAATGCAATAAAACTTAGTGAAACAAGTGGTTCTGCCTTAGAACTCGCAAAGTGCTATTTTCTCTTAGCAAAAACTTATCTAAAAACTTCGCAAAAAGACCAAGCAAAGTATTATTTTGAAATGTCAGAAAAATGGAGCAAATTAATTGATGATGAGTGCAGTATCAAGACTGAAATAGCTTCATTTAAAAAGTGTTTGATAAGTTAAATCAACTGCATTGTTTGAGCAGAAGATATTTTACTAATGTAAAATTTCCTTAAAAAGCAAAAATTAACATCTCAATTAAGCATGAAATAACAGGAAAATAGAGTCTAACTAATCAGAACTTGTATGAATACGTAGGGAAGATGGAAGAACAAAGAAACACTATGAAGACTATAAGATAAACCTAAAAATAGAAATAGGCTACACAAACTAATTTTATGACGAGATTAAATCAAAATTCGTTATAAAAAGAGAGTTATAATCAGAAGTATTTACGGGTATTCAGAACCACAAGATAAAAATAAAGCCATAGCTTCGTATACATATTTTGTAAAATTTTATATCACCAATATTACAGTTCGAAGCTATGGCTTTAATAATTTTTATCCGTTGCATTTTTAATTTGCAATTAACAATTTTTTGTCATTAAATAATTTTCTATAAACCTATTATTTTGGTTCTTGCCCCCATATCAGCACACCATCTACATACGCCGTTACCTTCT
>NZ_APGP01000031.1:0-17998 GCF_000404025.1 Caldicellulosiruptor sp. F32 | reverse complement strand
AGAATTTACCTGAAAAAATGATTTTGGAGAAATTTCAAATGTTAAATTCCCTATCCTGTCTTTTATTGTGCTACTACCCCAAATCAATATATCTTCATCACCCAGTATTACATTTGTCCTTTTAGGATTCAAGTTTAAATAAAGTGATTTAATTTTTGAAAAATTGTTTAAAATGTCTTTTTTTATGGTCTCTAAATTCTCTGGTACTCTTGTACAAACAAGAATGATCATCATCTCATCAAATGCAAATGAATTTCTAACAACAATGTGCCTCAAAACACCTTTATGCTTTTTTTCGTCATAAACCTCTATCTTGTGTTTTTGTATTAGATCTTTCATACCTTTTATCACATCATCGCAAAATTCATGCTGAATAAGACAGTAATCTATATCAACAATATCATGTGTCATCTTTCTATAAAATCCTATCTGGGGTTTTTTATAATCCCCTCCAACCGGTAGTGCAGTCTTGTTTCTGTATCTAAATGGGTTTTCCATTCCAATAACATCATTTATTCTGGGGCTGAGTTTCCCTATTCGCCTAAAAGCATCTTCAACAAGAAGTTTTTTCAATTTTAGCTGATGCTGATATTTTGCATGCATTAAATGACAACCACCACATAAGTAGTAATAAGGACATTCTGGCTCTTTTCTATATGGGCTTTTTTCCAAAATTTCAACTAAGTTTGCTTTGGCATACTCTTTTTTGACCTCTTCGATTTTAATCTTTACAACCTCATCAATAAGAACATTGTCAACAAACACTACAAATCCATCAATTCTTGCAATGCCCTGTGCCTGGTGATTTAGTGTGTCAATCTTGACAATATACTCTTGTGATTTTTTTATCACATCTTTTCCCCCTGCTACTTCTTTGTTTTTACGCTTTAATATTTTACACCATTTTTTAATAGCAAGAAAATAATAATTTCATAAAGTCTTTGAGAAAATATATATTGAAAATCCAAAAGTTACTGTTCATCCTACATTCAATCAAAAGGAGGTCTTAAAAAATTGTTCAATCCGTTTGAAGAAAAGCCAAAGCCGATTGAAAATTTTCTCATGGACTGGAAAACAATATATCCCAAGTCGTACTGCAAAAATGAAGTTGACCCTTACACAAAGACAAGAATAATCCTCATGAACGGGATTGAAGCTGAAGCCTCGATGTTTTCTCACCAGTTCCATCGTCACTGCACTGACAATCAAACAAGGCAAGACTTAGCAATGATGAGAAGAATTGAGCAGATGCAACAAAAGCAAATCAACTGGTTAAAGCCAATTGATGAGACACCCCTTGAAACTACAATTGGATACGAACACGTTGCTGTAGACCTTACCGCCTGGCTTGCTCAAAATGAGCCTGACCCTTATGTAAAACAAACACTTGATTTTATTCTGCTTGAGGATTTTGACCATCTTTACCGTTATGCAAATCTTCTTGACATGGATTCAAACATCCAAGCAAACAATTTGGTAAAAAACTATGTCGAAATCATCCCAGGTCGGCCGACAATTGCCCATCACCGACACCCTTATGACACTGTCAGCAGATATGTTGATTTCAAAAAAGCAGATATTAGAACAAAGCTAAACATCTTCATTATAACAGCCGGTGAGCAGCAGACAATGAATTTTTACAACAACATTGGTAACACTTATTACAACCATCTTGGAAGGCAACTCTACTTAGAAATAGCTTTGGTAGAAGAAGAACATGTAACACAATACGGTTCACTGATTGACCCGAGACTCACATGGTTCGAAAGTCTTCTTTTGCATGAATACACAGAATGCTATCTGTATTACTCATTCTATGAATCTGAGGTTGACTCAAATGTAAAATCTATCTGGGAGATGCACCTTAATGCTGAAATTGCCCATCTTCACAAAGCTGCAGAACTTTTGCAAAAACATGAGAATAAATCTTGGGGCGAGGTCATCCCTGGCGGACAGTTCCCAAATCTTTTGCTGTTCCATGACACGCGTGAATATGTACGCAAAGTTCTTTCACAGATGGTTGAAATCACAGCTGACAAAGAGGATTTAAAAAATGTAAATGATCTACCAGAAAATCATACGTTTTTCTGGTTCCAGAATAAAGTGAACCATGATATAAATTCCGTTGCAAGCCATGTGGTGATTGATAAGCACAACACTTTAAAAGGCGAAGATTACAGAGTTGAATTGGCGCCACACCCAGTTGAAAGCTTGAGAAATAGAAAAGAAGATAATACTTCAATTGGCAGGTCAAAACAGAAAAAAGTTGTTAGTATATAAACAAAAAAGCTGTCTACCCTTGCGGTGGACAGCTTTTTGCAATATCCGAAATCTATCATCTACTTTGTTTGCATCTTTTCTTTCAAAAACGCTCCAAGTTTTCTATCTGTTCCAAGGATATGATTTTTGAGCCAGTCAACAACAAGTCTGTTTGTCTTTATAACTGCCGCAACTCCTGCTCCTTCTTTCTCTATCTCCTCTCGAAACTTTTTGTAGGTTTCAACAAAGTTGTCATGTTCATTTTTGTGAGCAGTATAGTGGGGGTATAAATACTCTTTCATGTACTTTTCTTCTGTGGAGAAATGAAATACTACATAATCACCTAAAAAATCTAAAACCTCTGGCAACACCTTCTTCCCTTCCCCTTGAGAACAAGCATCTAAGAGCTTATTTATCCTTGCAAACAGCTCTTTGTGCTGATTGTCTATTGACTCAACTCCTACAGAGTACTGGTCAAGCCATTCAATTTGCGGCATTTTTTCACTCCTTTCCACTTCAAATGATTTTTCAAAATAATTTATACCCTTTTGATTAGTACTCTTAACATATCTTCTTAATAATCTTTTTTTCCTTGCTTTGCTCAATATTTTGCACAATTATTATTAACTTTAAAAAAGCAAAAATAAAAACCCCTTTTCAAACCTTTTCAGGTTTAAAAAGGTGATTATCTGCGAGCACTTTTGGTGCCGAAGGCGGGAGTCGAACCCGCACGGCCTCAGCGGCCACCGGATTTTGAGTCCGGCGCGTCTGCCAGTTCCACCACTTCGGCACACATTCATATTTAAATTTACAAACAAGAATAGTATAGCACAAAAATTTTGGGTTGTCAAATAGGTGCCTTTGTCTCATCAATTAAGTCTTTTAGTTTCTTTAAAACCTTCTTTTCAAGCCTTGAAATGTACATCTGCGATACCTTCATCTCGTCAGCAATCTCTCTTTGTGTCTTTTCCTCAAAAAAGCGCTTTTGAACAAATTCTCTTTCCAAAGGACTTAATTTGTCTATTGCTTTTTTTACTGTTTCAGTGTTCTCTATCTGAACAAGGTTTTCATCACTCTTTCCAAGAACATCTCCCAAGGTCATCTCTTCATCCTCGTACATTGTCTGGTCAAGTGACTGTGGAAGATAGTTGTTCGATGCTTCCATTACTTCTAAGACTTCTTCAGGTGTAATGCCTATATACTGAGCTATCTCTTCTATCTTTGGTGGCTGCTTTAGCTTTGCTGAAAGTATCTCAGTGGCAAGTTTTATTTTAGCTGATGTCTCATAAATCCTTCTCGGAAGCCTGATTAATGATGCTCTGTCTCTGAAATAGCGCTTAATTTCACCCATAATTGTAGGAGTTGCAAAACTTGTAAATTTATAACCTTTGTTGGGTTCAAACCTCTCAACTGCATTTATTAGCGCCATACATGCAACCTGATATAAATCATCATACTCTATTCCCCTGTTTATAAACTTTTTGGCAACAATTTCAGCTATATACAAATGCCTGTTGACAAGCTCATTTCTCAGGTTTATATCTTTTGTCTTTCGATACTCTTCGAAGAGTTTATCTATTTCAGCAACATCAAGATTTATAGTCTTTTTCTCATCAACCATCAAATCAGACCCCTTGACGATATTTTTTAAGTCTTACCCTATACTTGTCTTGTAATTTTTCAAACTCTACATCATCAATAAGTGTTTTTAGAATTACTTCTGCCAGTTCATTTTCGTTTATCTCATTTGTTGGCATATCTATATTAATCCCTAAGAAACTCCTGTCAACCTCAAATTTGATAGAAATTGAATCCGATATCTTTTCAATGTCAAATAGATTGAATACTTCTGAGATTGCCATTTTCAAATCCTCAATTGTTTCAAAATCAAATCCGCAGCGAGCTGCAATACCAGACAAAGTAAGCCTCACTACCATAATATACTCAGCTTTGGATGGAATTTTTAACATAATTTCGTGCATACTTTACAAAATCCTCCTCATTCGATTCTGAATACCTTATCAAGTCCTGTTATTGTAAATACCTTTTTCATATTGGGTCTCAGGTTTTTTAAAACTATGTTAGTACCCCTTTGTTTTGATTTTTTGAGTGCACCAACAAACACCCCAAGACCTGTTGAGTCAATGTAACTAACCTCGTTCATGTCAACAATAACATCTGAAGAGGATGTGTCTATCAATGTGTAAAGCTTGTCCTTCAAAGTAGGTGATGAAAATATGTCAAGCTCTCCTTTAAGCTCAATTACAATGCCATTTTCAGAAACCTTCTCTTTCAAATCAAGGTTCATAACTAAAACCTCCGTAAACATTTTTGTATATCTTATTATATCATTTTAAACTCTACTTTTCCAACCAATATATTTTGTTTTTATCAATATACATATAAACCGGAACATAAACATTCCCTTGTTTTTTATAGACAACTTTTATCCTTGAAATATCTATATCTTCGATATTATATCTTTTCTTATACTCTACAACAGCAGTTTGTATGTCATAAATCTCCACTTTTTGAAGGGGTGAAAACTTCTTAAGATAGATTTTTCCTTTTTTTACTTTTCCAAATCTATCAAACTCAATATAACCTTGAGAGTCATACAATTCATAGCCTTGGATATAGAATATTATATTTGCTCTGTATACATCGTTTTGGCTTGTCACAAAAATTTTATAATCTTCAAGGCCAAGTTTATCTAATATACTCTTAGCTTCTTTATAAACCTTCTCTTCTACGCTTTCTTGCACATCTGCCATAAGTTTAAAATCTTCTTTAGCGAGAACTTCAAAATAGCAATAATCCTGGTAAACGCTTACGTAGACTGAATTTGGTACATTCTCTGCAAAAAAGCTTTTGTAAACCTCACCACCGATAATGTCACTGACGGCTATAATAATGTCATCTTCTTTCAAGTTCATATTCTCTTCTTTTAGAACATAGACTGAAGTAAATACACTTTTAACTGAATTAATATTTCCATTTTTCTTGTTTATTACAACTTTTTGTTCTGTCTTTTTGTTGCTTGTTCCTCCATTCGATGGCAAAGTCGGAATTGTGGCTGTGCTACTTTTAGATGTCTTGTTGTCATTTCTATTACTATAATTTTCTGCCATTTTACTGTTTGCCTGTGAATTTGCTTTAACTCTTGTACTCTGATTTTCCAAACTCTTACTTTTTGACACCTGTTTGGTCTTCATATTCAGCTTAGATTTTGCGTTTATCTTATCAGTTGCAGACCTCTTTTCTTCCTGTTTTTGGGAAAGTTGCTTTTGGGTGCTTGCCTTTTTCTCAACTATCTTCTTACTACCCTCTTGCGAACTTACTGAAAGATTTTTCTCCTCTTGATTCTGGTTTGAAGTTTTGTCTTCTTGCAAAACTGCTTCACTTTTCGTACCTTCTTTTTGCTTCACTGATACACTGTACTGCTCTTGAATTTTGGACTCTTCGTTCAGGTCTAAGTTCAGTGCTTGTTCTATCTCATTTCTCATAAAAGAGCTGTTTGGAACTCTAAAATTTCCCATATTCAGCTTAAAACTTAGAAAAAGAATAATGCTTAGAACAAGGCATGCAGCAACAGCTGTTGAAACCTTGAGATAAAACCTACTTTTTTTTCTTTTGTCATACTCTTTAAGAAGCATACTTTTAAGCTCTTCTTTAAACTCTTTTCTGTACTCTACTTTGAACGCCTCTTCAAACAAGTTATCAAGCTTTTCATCATTCACTTTCATGCACCTCTTTTAAAAGCATTTCCTTTAAAGAATGGATGGCCCTGAAAAGCAATGCTCTTATCGCAACATCTGATTTATTTTTCATCTTTGCTATCTCATTTAGTTTCATATTCGCACCATATCGTAAAATTACCACCTCTTGTTGGTCTTTTGTAAGTTTTGAGAGTGCCTTTTTTAAGGTGTCTTTTTCTATCTTATCAAAAACCTCATCTTCAGGAGTTTTTATACTTGAGTGGTTTGCTATTTTCTCTATGTCTACATATTCTTTTTTAGCTCTGTAGTAATCATTCACAACATTTTGAGCAATCTTGAATATCCATGCTGAAAAAGAATGGTTTTCTTTATACTCGAACTTGTCTAACGACTTTAAAACCTTCATAAAGGTCTCACTGGTCAAATCTTCTGTAAGTTGATGATTGAATGTTTTGTAGTATATGTAAGTGTATATCTTGTCAAAATAGATCTCATATAACTTTTCAAAATATCTCTTGTCTTTCTTTGCTCTTTCAACTAATTCTCTCTCATCCATTTTCTACAAGTGAACCTCTCTTTGTCACTTAGTTTTATCACACACCTAAAATTTTACTATAACTATTATAACGAAGAAAGTAGAATTTCGTTTCAATGTCAAAAAAGACTGAATATTCGTATAATAATAAAGACCTTTATAAAACCTCAAAGAAGCAATCTAAAAATGACCTTTTTTCAAATTTTGACTGCAGCTATTACTCTTAACCTTGATGCACTTTTCTTCGGAATTGCATTTGGCACAAAAGGTATCAAAATTTTGTTTAAGTCCAAAATTGTTATATTTTGCATATCACTTTTAGTGTCAATGCTTTCATTTTTAATCGGAAGGCATTTTGGAAAATATCTTAGCATCCAGGTTTCAAACCATTTAGGATCAGCTTTTATGATTATGATTGGAATATTTTTGATTATAAGGACATTTTTTGAAAGAGATAGAGAAGATGTTTCCAAGACACTTGTTAATTTTTCATTAAAATCACTCGGACTTACTATTAAAATTATTAAAGAACCTCAAGCATCAGATATAGATCAATCTGGTTTTATTGAACCGGTTGAAGCACTGTTTGTATCGCTTGCTCTTTCTTTTGACAGTCTTTCAGCCTCATTTTCGCTTGGACTTAGTAACTTAGCAAATATATACGAAATACTCTTGATTCCAATTGTACAGTTTATTGCTATATCAGTTGGTAATGTATTAGCACACAGTCTAAAATACCTGAAAAAATTTGGGTTTGCAAACTACATTCCAGGAATCGTGCTGATTTCCCTTGGTGTTTACAATCTTCTCTTCTAAAAAAATACAAAAAAGAGAGGCTAAAAGCAGCTTTTAAAACAGCAACTTAAATTAGCCTCTCTCTTGCCCACATGCCTATTCTTTTTTGGCTAACCTGTAGATTGCGTTTGCGTAAATCTTTGCACACATCAAAAGCCTTTCTATATTGATATACTCATCCTTTTGATGTGCAACCTCTTCATCTCCCGGCATGTTAGGTCCAAACGCAACCACATTTCTTGCCCACCTTGCATACGTGCCACCACCGATTACAAGCGGCTCGCTATCGTCACCTGTAAACTCTTTATACACATCAAGCAATGTCTTAATCAAAAAGTGATCCCTTTCAAAGTAAAGTGGTGGCATGTCTGTAATTAGTTTGTAATCAATCTCGTATTCCTTAATTATATTTTTGATTTCTCTCTCAATATCTTCATATTTTGTATCAACTGGATATCGAATGTTAATTGTAAGGACAATTTTATCATCCACTTTTCTTACTATGCCAACGTTCAAAACAAGTTTTCCTGACTTTTGGTCCTCAAATCCAATGTTCAAATTCTTACCAAATACGTCATAGCCAATGTGTTTATTATAAAACTCAACAAATCTCTTAAACTCATCCTCTTTTTGGTAAAGATCTTGCAAAAGGTCAAACATATATGATATTGCATTTTCGCCTTTGAAAGGAAGGCTTCCGTGTGCAGAGACACCTTTTGTCTTTATTACAGCTATGCCATTTTCCTCATAGACCGTTGCTTTTTCCTCTAATCCCTTTTTTGAAATAATATCTCTTGCCCTTTGAGTGTCAAAATCCCCCTTGAAAAGGCACCTGTCAGGCACCATATTGGGCCTTTCTCCACCTTCAATAAAGAAATTGCCATCAACCTTTTTAGAAAGCTCAAACACCAAAAAACCTTTCTCGCCTTGAATTACTGGGAAATCAGCATCTGGTGTAAACCCAACTGTAGGATATTTTGCCTTTTTAAAGTAATACTGTAAACACTTTGAGCCACTCTCTTCATTTGTGCCAAATACAAACCGCAGACTTCTGTCAAGTGAGATTTTTCCCTCTTCAGCAAGCTTTTTAACAACATACATGCCATAAAGTGCCGCAATTGTTGGTCCTTTGTCATCGATTGCGCCGCGACCATAGATTTTACCGTCTTTTATCACACCTTCATACGGCGGCACACTCCAGCCATCGCCTTCTGGCACAACATCCAAATGCCCAATTACGCACATATCTTCACTATGTTCTCCAAACCTTGCCTCGAGTGCGTATCCATCAAAATTTTTTGTCTCAAACCCAAGTTTTTGACAAAGGTCTTTGCAAAAAACTAAGGCATCATTTACACCTTTTCCAAATGGCATGCCATCTTGAGCAGTACTTTCTACACTTTTTATCTTGATCAGTGCAACTGTTGAAGCAATAATATCTTCCTTGAGATTTTCAATTTCCTCATTTATAAGTTTTCTAACATTTTCCATTCTCTACATCTCCTTTGTACTGAGGTAATTTAAAACTCCTTTTAATATAGAATAAGAAAGCCAATCTTGATACTCTTTTGTCTGTAAAAGAGAAAGTTCCATCTTGTTTGACATAAACCCACATTCAACCAGTATAGCAGGAATTTTTAAATTTCTGAGTATATACACGTCAATTGACTTTGGTAAGCGTTTGTTTATCATCCCGTTTGGCATGTATTTTAGCTCACTTTGGACAAAAGAAGCAACTTTTTTCCCTTCCTCATTAGAGTTTTCATAAAAAACTTGAGCACCAAAGTACTTGCCAACCGGAAAGCTATTTAGATGAATTGAGATAAAAATTTCTGGGTCATTCTTTAAAATAATTTGTTTCCTTTTTATCAAGTCATGTACTTTTCTGTCATCTTCGCTCAAGTCATCCTCAGTATATCTCGTAAGAATGGGTTTAAACCCAAACATCTCAAAGTACTCTTTTAACCTTATTGCTATCTCAAGATTTATAGTTGACTCTTTTATATTGCCAGACATAGCTCCAGGGTCAAAGCCACCATGTCCAGGGTCTATTACTATTAAGTGTTTCGTTTTCTCCCTCTGGTTATTATTAAACACACTTAAAGTTTCAATATTCTCTTCAATTCTCAAAAATACTAAAGTAGTACCTGTTATGATAAACAAGAGAATTACAAAAAGCTCTATTTTTTTCCTTTTTACTCTCAAGCTCTTTAAAACCCGCCTCAAACAGCTTTTCATAGTTAAATTTTATGCCTGAATATATTTGTTATTCTTTTTCTTTTGGTTTGTCTTCTTCCCTTTCTTCTTGCAAAAACTCTCTTATATTCTTTGCAAATAGCACAGGTGTGAGAGATATAAGAACAACCAATACAACACTTAAGTAAAATCCTTTAGAAAAAGGCTTTAAAATGTTCTCGCCAAGGTAGGCATATAGAAAACATGCAGGAACTGTGCCAATTAGCGTTGCAAGAATAAAATCTCTGTATCTTATTTTAGAAAGACCGCATATGTAGTTTATAACATCGTAAGGTAGGATTGGCACAAGCCGCAAAAGAAGTATTATCAAAAATCCTTTTTGTGCAATCTTTCCGCCTAAATTTGAGAATTTTGTGTTTTGGAGCTTTTTTTGGACATAGTCTTTGCCAAAGTACCTTGCAAATACAAACCCAACCGTAGATGATAGTAGCGTCCCTACAATTAAAATTAGCGCACCCAAAAATGTCCCGAACGAAAGACCTGCTGCAAGCATAAAGATTCCTGCCGGGATGAAGATTATAAACGACTTTATAGAGTACAAAATCAAAAACACCAAAGGCGCCCATACTCCAAAGTGAGATATATACTGCTTTATATACCTCGGACTTAAAGTATGCTCCCTTTCTGCATATATCAAAGCAAATATTGATACTGCAATCATCAAAATAAACACCCAAAGCTTTATTCTATCCTTAATTTTAATCTCATCTGCCATTTTTCTTTCTTTCCCCTTTTAACCTTGCTCAAATACCATGCACTCAACAAATAGCTCATTAAATTCAGGAAAGCTCGATAGCTCAATGTATCTTACCCTATTTTTAATCTCTTCAAACTCTTCTTCCAACTTGCTGCTCAAAAGTGCCAAGATAGCACCATTTCCGGCAGTGTTCCCGGCAGATCTTATTTTATCCTTTAGCCTCTGTGGAATCAATCCTATTCTGACAGCTGCCCATGGATTGATGTAATTCCCAAATCCACCTGCCAGAAATACATTCTCAATGTCATCTTCTGAAATACCCGATTGTTTTAGCATTGCCCTAATCCCTGCACAGATTGCAGCCTTTGCAAGCTGAATCTCTCGTATGTCCTTCTGTGTAATGTAAATAGAATCAGTTATGAAAAAGGCCATTTGACCATTTATCTGCTCGAAATTGTGCTTGTACCTTTCTTTAGCATCTTCACAAAACCTTCCTGTCTCATCTATGATACCTTCTTCGAGCATGTAAGCAACAGCCAAAACTATCCCAGACCCACAAATTCCTTTTGGCTGGCCATTTTCTATTGTTGTAAATTCAACCTTTCCATCTTTGATTTTGATACTATCAATTGCACCGCTTGACGCGTTCATTCCACATGCTATATTCACACCTTCAAAAGCTGGCCCTGCCGCAGCTGATGCCGCAATCATAAATTGCTTGTTTCCCAAAACCATCTCGCCATTTGTTCCAAGGTCTAAAAGAAGGCATATCTTCTCGCTCTTGTGCATCTTTGTTGATAGTATACCAGCAACTATGTCTGCACCAACATATGCTGATACACTATCAAGTACTTTTACAACAGCATTCTTGTTTATCTCAAGTTCCAAATCTTGCGCTCTTGCTTCTATTTTATCAGCAAAAACTGGAACAAAAGGCGAGGTTGCAATAGTTAGTGGGTCAATACCTAAAAGAAAATGTAGCATCGTAGGATTTCCAACAAAAACAGCTTTATAAATCTCATTTTTAGAAATTGAAAGCCTACCAGTCAAAATCTCTATTGCTTCATTAATACATTTAATAATCTCTTTTTGAAGGACAAACACTCCATCTTCCTTTGCCTTTGCAAAGTCGATTCTGGATATTACATCTGCACCAAATTTCTTTTGTGGATTTACAAATGAGTAAAAATCGAGAACTTTGCCCTTTAAAAGATCAACAAGATAGCACACCACTGTGGTTGTTCCAATGTCAACCGCCAAGCCAAATGCATCCGAAGTTTGTTTTATTTCTATAACTTCACCGTTGTACAAGACTGCAAAAAATTCTTTATCTTTGTAATTTGTAAGCTTTCTCAAGGCAGAATTCGAAATTTTTAAATCTCCTATTTCAAGTGAAAACTTTAGTCTTGAAAAATAGCTTCTCTGATCCTCTAATGTGGGCTTTTCTAAAACCACTTTCTTTATAATTATATCACTTTTTACTTCAAACTCATTCGTGTAAAGATCAGAAAGTATCTTTGCGCCTATCTTTGAATGAGGCAAAAAAACTTCAAGACTTTCAAAAACTTTAAGGTTACAACAAAGCCTTATTCCTTTTTGAAGTTCATCTGAAGTCAGAAGCCTCTTTTCCTCTTTGGTTATATTTTCTAAATAAGGCTTCCCGTCTTTTTTCACCGCTACCTTGCACTTTCCACAAATTCCTTTACCACCGCAAGGTGCTTCAACATACAACGAATTTTCAGCTAAAATATCCAAAAGCGATGAACCTTCTTTTGCATCTATTTGCAGTACTTCCTTACCAGTGTACACAGTAATTTTAGGCATTTTAAGCTTGTTCACTCCTCTTTTGCAAAAACAGATTCTCCCTTATTTTTTTGATTGCCCCTGTTTCAAAGATTGCCTTCAAAAACACAACCAAAAGAGGACCGATTATAAACCCCCAAGCACCAAAAATCTCAACACCTGCATAGATAGAAACAAGAGTTGTAAATGTTGAAATACCCACCTGGGATGCAACAATCTTAATTGATGCAAACTCTCGAAGAGCCAAGATTATGAGATATACAATTAAAAGTTTTATACCAAAACTTGTGTTGCCAGCGATGAAACTGCCTATTATCCATGGTAAAAGAATTATACCTGAACCAATTATTGGAATAATGCTCAAAAGTCCCAAAAGAAGGCTTATTACTAAAAAATAGGGTGCTTTTATTATAGAAAGACCAATAAGTCCTGACAAAAACATCAAAATTGCTAAGATTATCTGAGACTTTGCATAATCAACAACAGAGTCAATTACCCTAAAAGCGACGCTTGACATTTCTTTGTAAACTTGAGCTGAAAAGTTCTGAATAAGCCATGCCCGCATTTTGTGCCTATCTCGCATAAAGAAAAAGCTTGACAGCACAGAGAAAAACCAAATTGTAATTCCCTTTAAAGTTGCAGGTATGACATTTATAACCTTGAGACTCATTGTAGCTACCTGGTTTAGAATACTCGTAATCTCGTTTACACCTGACTGAATAAAACTCACAATTGGCCGTGGAAGATCGGTGTAAATGCTTTTTACGCTTGAAAATAAATGATTTAAAGTAGCATAAATCTTGTCATAGTCAATGTTTTGCAAGTTAGAAACAAGCCCTAAGCATTCGTTTACAAGTATATATATCCCCTCTGCCAGCATAAATGCTAATAATACATTCAAAATTACTAGTATCAATATGGCAGAAACTGTTCTGTTTATCCCTCTTTTTTCGAGGTATTTTAGAACTGGCTCAAATACTGTTGCGATAAAGAGCCCGATTAGCACAGGTATAAACGCCTTTAAAATAAACCTTATAAAAAGGTCAAATGCTTTTATTAAGTATGCACATGAAAATATAAACGCTGCAAACAGGACAATATAAATCATTGCAACTACAAACTTGTTTTTAGTAAGCTCCCTCATCTTTTAATAATACCCCTTTGTAAGTTTAAGTTTTGCAACTTTGCCATCAAAATATTTTTCAAAAACCATGGCAATTTCGCTATCACTACAAGCTGTAAAATCAAATCTTATGACATCTGCTGGTACCTCTTTGTCGTCAATATAAAGTGCTGCAGGGTTTAAAATTTCATTTTTCATAGTCTGCGTACTTACAAGCTCCAAAAGTTCTCCTTTCCTATCTTGCAGATATGAACCTTTTTCAAAAAACTTGAGCTTGTTTACCATAAGTGGAATCTTCCAGAATACCACAGTTTCAATCTCAAGATCATTTGGACTGTGTTCCCATATTCTTTCAATCTGCTGCTTTGAAAGTTCAACCGAAAGACAAAGTCTTTTTGCTCCAAGATTTCTTACCAAATCGGCTGCAAACGAATTTGTAACATTAAAGCTAAAGTCAAAACAAAGATCAAACTGGTCTTTTAAAAGCTCATATTGTCCAAGGTTTCTTATCAAAACCTTTTTAAATCCTTTCTCTCTCAGTGCCTTTAGATTTATCTTTTCAATGTCATTGTCATGGATAATCCTGTCAAAATATACAATATCATTGTCTGAAAATTTATGGTTAAAAATCAAGGTATATGGCACGTATATGTTAAAGTTTTCAATATTACGTGAGTGTAAAATTTCTTTTACTTTTTGGTACTGCGAAAATGAATCAATGACAAACGAGAATTTTTGGTGAGCTGTTTTCTTTTTGCTATTTTGATCTTTTTTTGAATGACATAGCATTTCAACTGGCTTTTGAACACTTCTTTTAAAAGAGCAAGTTATTGACCTTGACAGCTTCTCAATTAGTTCCTTTCGCAATAAATTCAAATCTGAAATCTTAACAAAAACATTATCATCAAGGTAAACCTTTAGCTCCCCCATATCGAATACTGTGTTGCCGAGCTTTGAAAAGCTATCCAAAACATTTTGGTATGTTGTTGGCTTTGATTTTGCCTCCTCTGGCACAGGCCCTGTTGCATGTGCTTCAAAAGACCCTGTCTTTGCAACAGCTTTTATATTTTCTCCTCTTTTTATTGTGACCTCAAAATCTACCTTCCTGAACTTTTTCTCCTTCTTTAAAATTTTGTCCACCTCATCTTCAAGTTGCTTACTTTTGACCAAGAAAACTTGACTATTTGAAGCATTTTTTAAAACCTTTTTTCTTGCAAAATCAATATCAACTTCAACCTTTACCATCCTGGTACTTTGAAATATTGTTGTTTATCTCAAACAAAACTTCTTCAAACTTTTCGCTTCTAAACGCAATTACATCACCATTTGTTAGGTCATAAGATGTTTTTATAAAAAGTTTGTTATCTTTAAAATAAAAGCTGCCAATCAAAAGCCCTGTGTTGTTTGGCGCTGATTTAAAAATAAGATTATCATAAGAAGGATTATCTAAATACCCTTTGCTAAAATTTCCTCTGTTGAAAACAAGAAAGAGTTTGTTTCTGTCCTCTTGGTTTATCTCAATCTTCCCTGTCTGATAGTACATATCTATATACTTTCTATAAATTGAGGTTACTGTGTACACATAATATTTATCCTTTAGCCTTCCTTCTATTTTGAAAGAGTCCACGCCGGCTTCAATAAGATTTGGAATATAGTCCAAAAGGCATATGTCTCTTGGTGACAAAAGATAACCTCTATCTACAATCTTTTTGTCTTTATTAAGAAGCTTATAATAAAGCCTACACGGCTGGGCGCACTGTCCTCTGTTGCCGCTTCTTTTGAAAAGTATACTTGAAAAAAGACACTGCCCTGAATACGAAATACAAAGTGCCCCGTGGACAAAAACTTCAACTTCTATTTCAGCACCTTTTTTGATGTTTTTTATCTCATTTATATTCAGTTCTCTTGCCAAAACAACTCTTTTTACCCCAAGTCTTGATAGCACTTTTGCACCGAGTAAGTTGTGAATTGTCATCTGGGTACTTGCATGAATAGGAAGGTCTGCAAACTCTTTTTTGATTATAGAAAGCAAGCCTAAATCTTGTACAATAACAGCGTCAATTCCCTCTTTATAGGCAATCTCTAAAAGCTTTAGTGCCCTGTCTATTTCCTCATCATAGATCAATGTATTTACGGCAAGATAAATCTTTTTCCCTCTTTCATGGCAGTAATCTATGGCCCTGATTAGTTCATCTTCTGAGAAGTTTTTTGCATACGCCCTTGCTGAAAACTCTTTTGCACCAATATACACACCATCTGCACCAGCCTGAATTGCTGAGATGAGCTCTTCAAACCCACCTGCAGGTGATAAAAGCTCTACTTTTTTCATGGCAACCTATGTCATCCCTCTTTTTCTGGTATTTCAAAATATCTTAAAATATACTCATAAACCTGTTCGATTGATGCAATGTCTTTAAAAATACCTTGTCCTTTACCGTATGCCAAAAATGGAACCGAGTTGTATGTGTGAGTTTTGACAGATAAATCTTCAATATTACCATGGTCAGAAGTAACAATTATGCACACATCAGCAGGAAGGTTCTCAATTATGCTGACCAAAAATTCATCCAATGTCTTTACAAGTTCTATTGCCTTTTCCATATCGCAAGAGTGACCTACGAGGTCTGTCTTAAAGTGCTCAAATAGTACAAAATGGCTCTTTTTCAAAACATTTAAAAGATTTTCTGCTGCTTTTTTGGGTGAAAAAAGCGGAACATCATAGCCACTTTGTATTAAGATCTCATTTGTAATATCGCAGTACACACCCTCACCCTTCAAAAGGTGGTCTAAGGTTTTTAACCTGACTTCTGATGTCAAGGCCATATAGCTTGTGACAGACATCTTAAAGTCTTTGTCATTTAATAGCTTTTGCAAATATTCGTCTCTGTAAACATTTGCAAAGTCAACTTTAAAGCCATTTTGTTTTAGAGTTTTGAATATATTCTTCTTATCGATGATTCTCTTGAGGCTTGGTGTAATCTGACCGTTTATGTGAAAACCAACCTCTTTCGCAGCGTTTATCCCTGAGTAAATTGTAACCTGGCCTGTTGCACTCTGGGGAAGGCCTGGGGTTTGCAATGTAGCATCTAAAAATCTCACAATTCCCTTTTCTAAAAATATGTCATATGATTTAGGATGATAATAAAAAAAGGGGTTGTGTGCTTTATTCTCCCCTTTTCCAACACCGTCTAAGAATATAAAAAGCAGCTTCATTTTATCTATCACCATCAAACGTATTTATAAAATCGTCAAGCTCTTTTTTAGTCTTCTCAAGTTCAAGCTTTGTGTTCTCAAGCTCTTGATTAAGACTTAGAATAATTTCATTTAGCTTTTCAATCTGTTCTGTTTGCTCAGCTATTTTTTCTTCCGCCTCTTTTAGCTTTTCTTTGTATTCCTCAATTTCTTTTTGATATTTCTCAGTATCATTTGATTGAGCAGATAGCTTTTCTTCGCAAACTTGAAGATGTTTAAAATACTCATCTGTAATCAAAAATGCTGTGAGCATAGCAGAAAGCGATGTACTAAGGTGCGGTTCATTTGCCACAACCTCAGACATCTTTTTGTTTATAAAATTTGCAATTTTCATTATGTACTCTTCATCTTCGTCAGTTTTTAGTACATAGTTCATCCCCGCAATCTTTACTTCTATTCGCTTTAAGTTATCATCTCTTCTGATATTCTCATCCATTCCCCATACATCCTTAAAAGCTTTATAAGTGTTGTTATCTATATTATAGTTTTTTTTCATATTCATTGCAATTGAGAATTTGGAAGCAAAGTAGATAATATTGCAATATTCATTTCATCAAGCTAAAATCAAATTATTAAAACATTCAAAAGGAGATTGAAAACATATGTATACTGCTGACCCAAACAGATACAATAATATGCTCTACATTCGCTGTGGAAAAAGCGGCTTAAAACTTCCTGCTATCTCACTTGGCTTTTGGCACAATTTTGGAGACAGTGACCCATTTGACAACATGCGAAGAATTGTTCAAAGAGCTTTTGATCTTGGAATAACATACTTTGACCTTGCAAACAACTACGGACCACCACCAGGTGCTGCTGAGGAAAATTTTGGCAGAATATTTAAGCTTGATTTAAAACCTTACAGAGATGAAATAATTGTTGCAACCAAAGCAGGCTACAAGATGTGGGATGGTCCATACGGAGATTGGGGCTCAAAAAAGTACCTTCTTGCAAGCTTAGACCAAAGCCTTAAACGAATGAACCTTGACTATGTCGATATTTTCTATTCGCACAGACCAGACCCAGAAACACCAATTGAAGAGACAATGGAAGCTTTGTATCAGGCAGTGCACAGCGGAAAAGCTTTGTACGCTGGTATATCAAATTACAATTCCGAACAAACTAAAATAGCATATTCAGCTGCAAAACAAATGGGGCTAAGGCTAATAGTAAATCAAGTTCGATACAATATGTTTGCAAGAGATGTTGAAAATGGTCTTTTTGATACATTAAATGAGCTTGGTATGGGAACTGTGATATATTCTCCTCTTGCCCAGGGGCTTCTGACAGATCGTTATTTGGATGGAATCCCTGAAGACTCAAGAGTAAGAAAATCAGGAGTATTCTTAAAAGAAAGTGATATAACACCTGAGAGAATTGAAAAAGTTAAAAAGTTATCTGAGATTGCAAAAAGGCGTGGTCAGACAGTTTCACAGCTTGCACTTTCGTGGATTTTGCGAAACAAAGTTGTAGCATCAGTCATTGTTGGTGCAAGCAAGGTATCTCAGATTGAAGATAATGTGGGATGTATTAATAATCTTGAGTTTTCAGAAGAAGAA